>DASVHW010000337.1 GCA_036382395.1 Candidatus Binatia bacterium
GCGAGCCCGACTACCAGCCAGACGAACAGCCTGAGCCAGTTCTCCCAGCCGAGGTACGTCATCATGAGGAGATTACTCGCCATGCCCAGCAGCGGCACCCAGGGCACGAACGGCGTGCGAAACGGGCGCCGCAACCCCGGATTGGTGCGCCGCATGACCAAGACGGCGGCACACACGATGACGAACGCCATGAGCGTGCCGATGTTCACCAGATCGGCCAGGATCTTGAGGGGAAAGAGGGCCGCGACCACAGCCACCAGTACGCCGGTGAGGATCGTCGCCTTGTGTGGCGTGCGAAAACGCGGGTGAACGGCGCCGAAGAAACGATATGAGATCAGCCCATCGCGCGCCATGGCCAGCAGGATGCGGGCCTGACTCAGCAAGAGCACGAGCAGCACACTGGTGATGCCGACGACCGCACCGAGCGAAATCAGAAAGACGGCAACCGGCAGCCCGCGTGTCCCGAAAGCCCGCGCCACCGGCGCGTCCAGATCGATGTCGTGGTACGGGACCATCCCGGTCAGCACGGCGGCGACAAGGATGTAGAGCACCGTGCACACCGCCAGTGATGTGATGATGCCGATGGGCACGTCGCGCTGCGGATTACGCGCTTCCTCGGCGTGGGTCGAGACCGAGTCAAAACCGATATAGGCAAAAAAGATGTAGGCCGCGCCGCGAAAGACGCCGCCGGCACCGTACGGCAGGAACGGGTGCCAATTCTCGACCCGGATGTAGAATGATCCCACACCGATCACGAACAGCACCACCACCAGCTTGAGTATGACCATGGCGGCGTTGAAGCGCGCGCTCTCCCTGATGCCGATGACCAGCACGACCGTGATGGCGAGCACCACCAACGCCGCCGGCAGGTTGCAGTAGCCGCCGGTGCTCACCCAGGCATGGGTGTCGGGGTCGAAGTTGATCGGCGTCGCCGTCCAGCGCGTCGGCAGGTTGATGCCGAGGAGTTGGAGAAACGAGAGGAAATAATGCGACCAGCCGTGCGCCACCGTGCTCGAGGCGACGGCGTACTCGAGCAGCAGATCCCAGCCGATGATCCACGCCAACAGCTCACCCAACGTGGCGTAGGCATAGGTGTAGGCGCTGCCTGCGACCGGCACCATCGAAGCGAACTCGGCATAGCAGAGGGCGGCAAGCGCGCAGCCGAAGCCGGCGACGACGAACGACAGCATCAACCCCGGTCCCGCATAGACGTTGGCCGCCAGCCCCGTCAGCACGAAGATGCCGGCACCGATGGTGGCACCGATACCGAGTGCCGTCAGCGTGACGGGGCCTAGTACCCGGCGCAGGCGGTTGTCGCTCGCCATCTCCTCCTGGAGGAGCTTGACGCTCTTTACGGCGAACAGTTGCTGGCGCAGGCTCATATTCCCTCAGCGGCGACGACCATAGGGAACGCGGCCTGAGCCGTCAACCGAGGAAGAACAGGATCGCCAACCCCGCCAGGATCCGATAGTAGCCGAAGCCGGTCAACTTGTGGCGCTGGATGAAGGTGATGAAGGCCCGCACCACGATCAACGCCGAGAAAAACGCCGCCACGAAGCCGACACTCAGGGGCATGACGTCGTGCACGGACAGCAAGTGCCGCGCCTTGAACAGGCTGTACAGGCTGGCCGCACACATGGTCGGGATCGACAGATAAAACGAGAACTGCGTTGCCGCCGGCCGGTTCAAGCCCGCCAGCATACCGCCGATGATCGTCGCCCCGGCGCGTGACATCCCGGGAAGCAGAGACAACACTTGGGCCAGACCGACATAGAAGGCCTGCAGCCATCTGGTCTGGCCGATCTCCCGCACCTCGAAATGCCAGACCCGGCGCTCCACAAAAATGATGATGAAGCCGCCGACGATCAGGGTGGCGGCAACGAACTTCGGACTGAACAGATACTCTTCGATAGCCCGGTGGCACAAGAAGCCCACCGCAGCCGCAGGCAGAAAGGCAAGCATAACCTTGCCGATCAGCACCCTCGACTTCTCTTCGACTGCCGAGCTGGTCGCCAGTTGCAGCAGCGGCGTCCAATAATGCCACACGATCGCCAGGATGGCGCCCATTTGGATGAAGATCTCAAACGTTTCCCGCGATGCCTCGGGATAATCAATGACCGCCGACGCGACGATGAGGTGCCCGGTCGACGAGATCGGCAGGAACTCGGTAACCCCTTCGACAATACCCAGCGCCAGAGCCTTCAAAGCAAGCATTCAAACCACTCTCCCAACCGCCCCCGTGCCTCCTGTTCATTCCGCCCGATCATCAGCCTCAGACGGGCGTGGCTAGACCATTTGCAGACCGAACGCAACACGGCCAACGGACACACGGCCAACGGCAGTCGTCGCCCTGCTTTTCTTTCAGCCGCCTTCTCGATCCGCCGTGGACCATTGACCTCGACTCGCCTCAGATACTATCGTGCGCTCTCAGTTTTTCGGCGCGAGGCTCAGACCGGCAGCGCTGTCCAGGAGGAAAATCGATGCAAGCCACTACGCTCGCGAAGGAACAATTGTTCAGCATGTACCGCATGATGGTCACCATCCGCCGGTTTGAGGAAGCCCTTCGCAACCTGTTCTTCCAGGGACAGATCCCCGGCTTCGTGCACCTATCGATCGGTGAAGAAGCGGTACCCACGGGCGTGTGCGCCGCGCTGACCGACAAGGACTACATCACCACCACGCACCGCGGCCACGGCCACATGCTTGCCAAGGGGGGAAAGCCCAAGCTGATGATGGCCGAGATGTTCGGCCGGCGCACCGGCTACTGCAAAGGCAAGGGCGGCTCGATGCATATCGTCAGTTATGACCTCGGCATCCTCGGCGCCAACGGCATCGTTGGAGGCGGCATCCCCATCGCCGTCGGGGCCGCACTGGCCTCCAGCTTCCGTGGCAACGACGCCGTCGCCGTGGCGTTCTTCGGCGACGGCGCCTCAAATGAAGGGACCTTCCACGAGTCGGCCAACCTCGCCGGTCTGTGGAAGCTGCCCGTCATCTTCGTTTGCCAGAACAACGGCTATGCCGAGTTCACACCGACCTCCGAATCGACGGCGGTCAAGGACATCGCCATACGGGCGCAAGGCTACAACATGCCCGGCGTGATCGTGGACGGCAACGACGTCCTCGCCGTCTACGAAGTGGTCAAGACCGCCGTGGCGCGCGCCAAACGCGGCGAGGGGCCGACGCTGATCGAGGCCAAGACCTATCGCTGGGAAGGGCACGTGGTCGGCGAACAGGCCTTCGTCGGAGAGTACCGCCCGGCCGCAGAGATCGAAGCCGCCAAGCAGCGCTGCGCCATTGTCCTGTTCGCGAAGAAACTGCTCGCCACCGGTTTCATCGAACAAGCCGAGCTGGACCGCATCGCCGCCGAAGTGCAGCGCAAAATCGACGAGGCCATCGCCTTTGCGCAATCGAGCCCGTTCCCGGAACCGCAGGAAGCGCTCGACGACGTGTTCGCCCCGTGAGGAATTCTCGACCATCAACTATCGACTATCGACTGTGAACTGTCTTCAGAGGAGTTTTCCATGCCCGTGATCGGATTTATCGAGGCAATCAGGCAGGCCATAGGGGAAGAGATGGAACGCGACCCGAGCGTGTTCATCATGGGTGAAGACGTCAAGCTGGGGGCGTTTGCCGCCACGCGTGGCCTCTTCGAGAAGTTCGGAGCGGCGCGGGTACGCAATACGCCGATCTCCGAAGCCGGCATCGCCGGTGCCGGGATCGGCGCGGCCATGGCCGGCATGCGCCCCATCGTCGAGATCGAGTTCGCCAGTTTCTTCTACTGTTGCTTCGACCAGGTCTGCAACCAGGCCGCCAAGCTGCGCTACATGTCCGGGGGACAAGCGCGCCTGCCACTCACCTTCCGCTGCGTCTACGGAGCCATGGGGTCCGCGGCGGCGCAGCATTCCGAGGTCATCTACCCGCAGTTCCTCGCCGCACCGGGACTGAAGATAGTGGTCCCGTCGGGCGCGGCCGAAGCGAAGGGTCTGCTGAAGGCCGCCATCCGTGACGACAATCCTGTCCTCGTGTTCGAGCACGGACGCCTGGGATTCACCCAGGGTGAGGTACCGGACGGGGAGTACATTATCCCGCTCGGTCGCGGCGCGGTGAAACGCGCGGGCACGGACCTCACCATCATCGCCATCGGCGCCATGGTGCCCAAGGCGCTGACCGTCGCCGAAGAGATGGCGAAGGACGGCGTCAGTGTCGAGGTCTGGGACCCACAGACGCTGGTGCCGCTCGACGAAGAGGGCATGCTCGCCTCGGTGGCGAAGACCGGCCGTGTCGTGATTGCCGACGAGGGACACCTGCGCGGCGGCGCCGCCGGCGATCTGGCCGCCATCATCATCGACAAGGGCTTCGATTACCTCAATGCACCGATCAAACGGGTCACCGCGCTCGACGTGCCGATCCCCTTCAGCCCGCCGCTCGAAAACTACGTGCTGCCCGACGAAGCCAAGATCAAAGCGGCGGTCCAAGAAATCCTGCCCTAGCATCACTCAGGACCCAGGACCCATCACTCAAAACTCAGCACTCAGGACTGACATGCCGGTTGAAGTTGTCATGCCCAAGTTCGGCCTGACCATGCAGGAGGGCAAGATCCAGCAATGGTTCAAGGCCGAAGGCGACGCCATCGAGACGGGCCAGCCGCTGTTCGAAGTGGAGACGGAGAAGGTTCTCTACGAGGTCGAGGCGCCAGCCAGCGGTGTGGTGGCCAAGCTGCTGTACCCGCTGGAGTCGACGGTGCCCTGCGCCAAGGCCGTCGCCGTCATCGCGGTGGGCGGGGAGGATCCGGCCGCCATAGCGAAGGCCTATGCCTCGACGAAAGCGCCGGAAACCGGCGCGTCCACCCTACCCCACGCCGCGGCACCCGCATCTCAGCGCACAGCATCCACACCGGCTGGCGCCATCGTCGCCACCCCGGCGGCGCGCAAACTCGCCAAAGAGCGCGGCATCGATCTCGCCACGGTCAAGGGGACCGGTCCCGGAGGCCGTATCACGCGTGAAGACGTCGAGGCCGCCGCGGCAATGCCGCAGGGAACACCGCTGCATGGGATGCGCAAGAGCATCGCCGACCGCATGTTCAAGAGCCTGCAGTCGACCGCGCAGCTCACCATCACCACCGAAGCCGACGTCACACCACTGGTCGCGCGCCGCGAGCAGCTCAAGAAGGAGTTCAATCTCACCTTCACCGACATGCTGATCGAAGCCGTTGCGGGCGCGCTGGTGGCGCATCCGCGCCTGCGCCTCACGGTCGAAGGTGACCTGATCCAGCCGCACGAGGAGGTCAACGTCGGCATCGCCGTCGCCTTGGACGAGGGCCTCATGGTCCCGGTGATCCGTCACGCCGACACCAAGTCGCTGCAGCAGATCGCCGACGAGTCGCGGCGACTAGCGGAGAAAGCGCGCGCCGGGAGCCTGGGCGTTGATGAGGTCAGCGGCGGCACCTTCACCATCACCAACCTCGGCATGTACGGCATCGACGCCTTCACGCCCATCATCAATCAGCCGCAGATCGCGATCCTCGGCGTCGGTCGCATCGTGCCGAAGCCGGCGGTACACGACGGCCAGATTGCCATCCGCTCGATGATGACGCTCAGCCTGACTTTCGACCACCGCATCGTCGACGGCGCCCCCGCCGCGGCGTTCCTGCAGGACGTGGCGGCGCGTTTGAGCCGCAGTTAGCCCTTGGAGCCGGCGTGCCCTCACGCCGCTCTCACACACGCAGCGGCCTGAGGGCAGCCCGTCTACAAACGTCAGTCTGCGCCAATGTCCTGCGCGATACGCGTGGCGAAGGCCATGATCGACACCTGCGGGTTCACTCCCGTGCAGGTCGGAAAGATGCTGCCATCGGCCACGAACAAACGTTGTACATCGTGCACCTCGCCGCGCAGGTTCACCACGCTACTCTCGGGCGTGGGACCCATGCGGCAGGTACCCATCGGGTGAAAGCCGGTCGGGTTGAGTGCC
>DASVHW010000338.1 GCA_036382395.1 Candidatus Binatia bacterium
TGAAACTGCTTCAGCTCGTCGCTCTTGCTGTTGCCGCGTGGCGGCCGGCGTTGCGACCGGAGAAGATGCAGTCGGCAATCGATAGGCCACTGATGTACGAGTGGGATGCGACGCCGACGGCGTCCCGCCCCGCGGCGTACAGACCTGCAATCGGCGACCCATCTTGCCGGAGGACCTGGCCCGAGAAGCCGTCCACCCGCAAACCGCCGAGCGTGAGGCACGGCGTCAGGAACTTGGAATTCGCCAGATCGCAGTTGATGGCATAAAAGGGAGGCGTGCGGATCGGCCGGCATAGCGCCGCCGCCTTTCCGAAAGCATCCGGGCCGCCTTGCAGCGCCACGCTGTTGTAGGCCTCGACGGTTCCGGCAAGTGCGTCCCCAGGCATTCCGCAGCGCGCGGCGAGATCGTCGAGCGTCATTGCCTTCTTGCGGTTGAGGAAGAGATTGATGAACGCGCTGACCTTTTGGAACCCCGCCCCTTGCTGGCGGCGGATCTGCTCGCGGGCCTTCGCCGCCATCTCCGCGTCGATCACGAGGAAGGCGTGGCCACCAGCACGCTGTGCGATCCGTTCCCCCAGCGTCGCTCCGTAGAGTTCTTCGTTACAGATCCGCTGCCCCTGGGCATCGACGAGGATCCCGTAGGTGAAAGCCTCGGGCGGATTGATGAAGCGCCACGCCGCGCAGCGGTCCATCTGCCCCACCGCGCCACCCACGCTCTGGCCCAGCAAGATGCCGCCCCCGTCGTCACCCACGGTTCCTAGCGGCATGGACTTGACGAAACCAGGAGCGTACTCCTTCATCATCTCTGGATTGAAGGCGAAGCCGCCGGCGCAGAGGATGACGCCGCTGCGGGCCTTGACGTTCCACCGCCGGCCGAGCCTCGCCTCGAGGCGGGCTAGTGCCCGCTGGCTAGCCTGGATCATGCGGCGGTTCACAATGGCTCCGACCGCCGCGAGATGGAACAGCAAGCTGTGCCACCGCGCCCCGAATGAGGCTTCCGGCAGCGAGACGATTTCGACGCCGCACACCCGCCCTGCCGTGTCGGTCAGGAGTCGCAGCGCTCGACTGCAATACCGCAGCTGCGCGCCGCTCCGCTCTGTAGCCCGCCGAAGATGTGTAAACAACACGGGTCCGGTGAGCCCTGCGCCCGGGACGCGGTGTCCCCGTGGCGCCGGTCGCGCCGCACTGCTGTAGGGATACGCCAGCTCGTTGCCCGAGAAGTAGAGCGTGCAGTCATCCATTGGATAGGACGTCTTGGCGGGTGCGGTACGGCTCGGGGGAAAGGCGACGCCCAGATTTTCGAGCCATGACAGGGTGGCGAGGCTCTCCTGACAGAAGCGTCGAAGCGTGACCTCGTCCACCGCATCCCTGACCTCGAGCGCCAGATACCGAAACATCTGCTCGGGATCATCGACATAGCCGGCGGCTTTCTGCTGTGCGGAGCCGCCCCCGAAGTACACCACGCCGCCGCTGCGGGCGGTCGCACCTCCCCCTCGAAAACGGTCGATCACGAGCACTTCGGCGCCCTGGCTCCTCGCTTCGATGGCGGCGCAGCTTCCCGCCGCGCCGAAGCCGACGACTACCACATCGACCTCGACGTCCTCTGACGCGAAGCGGTTCTGGGCCATTGGTGCGGAAGCCGGACTCATGCCGCGCGGGAGACTATCTTGATGGTTGCGAAAAACAAGCATCTGCGGGATCCTTGTACTTCCTCACGTCTGCTGGCAGCGTCGAATCGTCGTGTGCTGCACCCGGAGGTCGGAGGTAACGAACCGATGAAAGGAATCCTTTTGGCCGGAGGTTCCGGTACGCGCCTGCACCCGCTCACACGCGCGGTGAGCAAGCAGCTCGTCCCCATCTTCGATAAACCGCTGGTGTACTATCCGCTGTCCACGCTGATGCTCGCGGGCATCCGGGACATCCTGGTGATCACTACGCCCCATGAGCAGGACGCGTTCAAGCGCCTGCTGGCAGATGGCGGCGAGGTGGGCCTGCGCATTCAGTATGCGGTACAACCACGGCCCGAGGGGATCGCCCAGGCGTTTCTGATCGGCGCAGAGTTCATCGCCAGGGGGGGCGTCGCCCTGGCTCTGGGTGACAATATCTTCTACGGACAAGGGTTTCCCGAGTCCCTACGCGCGGCAACCACTCGCGTGGTTGGGGCGACGGTGTTCGCCTATCGCGTACGGGACCCGGAGCGTTACGGCGTGGTCCAGTTCGACGCGCAGGGACGGGCAGTCCATTTGGAAGAAAAGCCGGCCAAGCCGCGTTCTTCCTATGCCGTCACCGGCTTATACTTTTACGACCACCAGGTGGTCGACATCGCCCAGGCACTGACGCCATCCGCACGGGGAGAGCTGGAGATCACCGACATCAACCTGGCCTACCTGCGCGCGGGCAGGCTCCACGTCGAAAAGCTCGGCCGCGGCATCGCCTGGCTCGATACCGGGACGCATGAGGCGCTGTTGCAGGCGTCGAATTTCGTGCAGGCGATCGAGGAGCGCCAAGGGCTGAAGGTGGCATGCATAGAAGAGATTGCCTTCCGCATGGGGTACATTACGGCGGCAGATCTGACCCGGCTCGCACGCGCGATGGAGCGCAGCGCGTACGGACAGTACTTACTCAGAATTCTCGACGAGGAGTCGTAACGAAATGAAATTCGTCGAGACGGAGTTGCCGGGGGTCATCGTGATTGAACCGGATGTCCACCGGGACGGCCGCGGTTTTTTCCTGGAAACCTACCACACGCGAAAATACGCCGAGGGCGGCATTCCGGCGACCTTCGTTCAGGATAATCATTCGCGCTCGGTCCGGGGAACGCTCCGCGGGTTGCACGCGCAGCGTCGCCACCCACAGGGCAAGCTGGTGCGCGTTCTCCAGGGCGAGATCTTCGATGTCGTCGTCGATATCCGTCGCGGGTCGCCAACGTTCGGCCGCTGGATCGGCGTCAATCTCTCCGCCGAAAACTTTCGCCAGTGCTACATCCCGCCGAACTTTGCCCATGGTTTCTGCGTCACCAGCGACTGGGCGGAGTTCGAATACAAGTGCACCGACTTTTATGACCCGGCAGACGAGATCCGAGTGCTGTGGAACGACCCCGACCTCGGGATTGGCTGGCCGGTGTCCGCCCCGCTCTTGTCGGAGAAGGACCGTGCCGCGCAACCCCTGACGGCACTCATGGATCGCTTGCCGGCCTGCAGACCGGATTCTCAATAGAGAACCATTGCCAGCGGGCAGTCGCGCCGGCCGCGCCTGCGGACGGGGCCGACGCCAGCTGCGCCGCGCCTTCGATAATTTGGTGAAGAATGCAGTGGAAGCCCATTGAGCCAGGCTCTGGACAAATGATCATCAAGGTCGGTGTTCTCACGCCCACCAACGTGCGTATCTCGATTGCGGGTGCCGATCCCAGAATTCCGGAAACGGAGGACGTCTTGCACCTGTTCGAGACCACGAAAGCGCACGGCTCAGGCCTCGGCCTTACCATTGCTAGAGATAGTGCTGGCCCAGGAGGCAGCATTGCGTTTGTCGCTAGACAGCCACACGGCACGATCTTCCACGTTGACCTTCCGCTTCACGAGGGCGGCATGTAAGGACATTCGCGTCCTCATCGTCGATACCGACGAGTGTTTTCGCAACGGGCTTGCCGAGAACTTGCGCGACGACGGACACGAGGTGCGTGAGTACGCGACGGTCAGCGAGGTGCCGCCGCTCGCGACCTTGGGGGAGATCACCGCCGCCGTCCTGGACTTCTCCGTAGCGAGCGCCGACCGCCTCGCCTTGGCTGACGCGCTACATCGCAAGTATCCGGCGGCGGCGGTCATCATCATCCCGGCGTACGAATCGGATGGCAAGGAGACGGAGGCCGCAGCGCGTCCCTTTCTCCATGTGCAGTTCCGGTCCTTGGATTACGGCGTGCTCCACGATCTCATTCATCGCTTGTGCCGCCGCCAGCGGGGCTAAGGCGCCCCCGCCGACGGCCCACGCCGGCTCTTGACTGCGTCCGTACATCCACTAAAAGCAGAAACGCTCCGACGGGGAGGAATACTTATGCAGAGAGTGAGAATGCACGCCGCCCTCGCCGCTGTGATGCTAGCGGCGGCGTTGCTTGGAACACGGGTGCAAGCGGACCTGTCCGCCGCGGTAAAAGCCGATCTCGCCACCAGCAAGTACGTGTACATCGCCACGACGCGGAAGGACGGCAGCTTCGGCAAACCTGCAGAGATATGGTTCTTGTACCATAATGGAGCCGTTTACGTGGCCTCGCCACCCACCGCCTGGCGCGTGCGCCGGATCAAGGCCGGACGAGCCCAGGCCAAAATTGCAGTCGGCAAGCCCGACGGCCCGTCGTTCATGGCTACCGGAGCCCTGGTGAACGAGCCGGATGTCTATCCGACGCTGTTCGACACCTACGCCAAGAAGTACCCTGACGGCTGGCCCAAATTCGAGGAGAAATTCCGCAGCGGGCTCAAAGACGGCAGCCGTGTCCTGATCAAATTCACGCCGAAGGACAGTTGATGAGCGGGAATCGAGCCCCGAGAATCAACGAAAGGAGACATCTGTGAGCGATCCTGCAACCCTTGAAGCCCTCCAACGTCGCGCCAAAAACCTGCGCCGGCACATCGTAGCCGTCGCCGGGGCATATATGGCCCACCTCGGAGGCGCCATGTCCTGCGCCGACATCATGGCCGCACTCTTCTTCGATTTTCTGCGCGTCGAGGAAACGGGGCGCGTGCCCCGCGGCGGCCGCCCCGATCATTTCTTACTGAGCAAAGGGCACGCCGTCAGCGCGCTGCACGCTTGCATGGTGGAGCTGGGCAAAATCAAGGCGGCGGAATTGCCGCTCTCCGGCCAGTCGGGCAGTCGTCTGGGAGGCCACCCGACGCACAAAGCGCCCGGCGTCGAGTTTGCCACCGGCTCATTGGGCCACGCCCTTTCGGTTGGCGTCGGCATGGCGCTGGCCGAGCAGCTGAACCGCTCCGGCTCGCGCACCGTGGTGCTGCTGGGCGATGGCGAGTTGCAGGAAGGCTCGGTGTGGGAAGCCGCGCTCTGCGCCCCCCGCTTCGGCCTCGAAAATCTGCTGGCGATCGTCGACCACAACGGCTTCCAGGCCGGTGGTCCGGTCGCTGAGGTCATGCCGCTCGAACCGTTGGCCGAAAAATGGCGGGCCTTCCGCTGGAACGTCACGGAGATCAATGGACACGACATGGCGGCGATTCTCGGTGCGCTTGCGGCCTTCCCGGCAGCCCGCGGTCCGAGCGTACTCATTGCCCACACGGTAAAGGGAAAGGGAGTGCCCGGCGTCGAGGGAACCTCCCGGGCGCACTACACGATGCTGAGCGACGAAGAGGTGCAGAGCACGCTCGCGGCGTTGGAGGTGAACTCATGAGCGGCTACTTCGCAGCCCTTTCCGCCGCCGAATTACTGGGCGAGCTGGCGGAACAGAATCCCGATCTCGTGCTGCTGACGCAAGACCTTAGCATGGCGTCTTTCGCGGCGCGCTTTCCCGATCGCTACGTCGACGTCGGCATCACGGAGCAAAACCTGATCGGCGTGGCGGCGGGTTTGGCGCATGCCGGCAAGCTTCCGTTCGTGGTGGCCATGGCGCCCTTCGTCAGCATGCGCGGGTTCGAGCAGATCCGCGACGACTGCGCCTACAACCGTAACAACGTGAAGATCCTTGCGCCGTTCGCCGGCCTCGAGGCCGGACCGTGGGGCGCGACCCACCACGCCATGGAAGACATCGCCTTGATGCGGTCGATACCGGGCATGACCGTGCTGTCGCCGGCTGACCCGAACGAATGCCTGCGCGCCGTGCGCGCCGCGGCCGCGGTGAACGGGCCGGTGTATATGCGCTTGGGCTTTCTCACGCCGATCGACGGATATGATGCCGAGTTCCAGATCGGCCAGGCGGTCAGCCTGCGCCCTGGCGGAGACGTGACGATCATCGCCACCGGCGGTTGCGTGAGCACGGCGCTGGCCGCCAGCGACACGTTGAAAGCCGACGGCGTCTCCGCCGCCGTGCTCAACATGCACACGCTGAAGCCGCTGGACCACGCCGCCGTCGAGCGCGCGGCGAGAGGGACCGGCCGCATCGTCACCGTGGAAGAGCACTCCATCATCGGAGGATTGGGCGGCGCCGTCGCCGAGGTCATCGCGGAGCTCGGCGTCGGACGCCTGGCCCGAGTCGGCATCCGCGACGTGTTCTGCACGGAAGTCGAGCCGTATCCGGAGCTGCTGCGCATTCACGGCCTGGATGCCGCCGCCGTGCACGCCGCCGCCCGTAAGCTGATGAAATAGAACGCCTCAGATCGCACCCACGGCTTCGAGCCACTCCAGCGCAAACAGCCACGGGCCGTGGCCGGAGGCGAGGTTGATGTGCCCGGCACCGGGGATGATGCGGGTGCCCACCCCGAGCTTATGCGCGATATCTTCCAATTCCTCGGACGTGGAGAGTTCGTCATTGTCGCCGCCGACCAGAAGGGTGCGGGCGGCAAGCGGTGCCCACACCTCTCGCCGGCACGGCGGGGGAAGGAAACTGTCGACCGGCCCGAAGAGCAAGTAGGGCGATGGGGGTGCGGCGAGGAGTGCGGCCTGTGCCCCGAAAAGGCCACGCTCAGTGAACAGATGGTCCACGGCCCAGCAGCCCAGCGAGTGACAAACGAAGGTGATCGGTGCACCGGCTGCGGCGGAAGCGACATCGGCGAGCGTGGCCACCCACTGGTCCTTCTGTGGTGCCGCCGGTGCCGGAAGATCAGGAAAGACAACAGGCACTCCGCGCTGCCGCAGTTCCTCCTCGAGCCAGCGCTGCCAGTGCCCCGGCCCCGAACCGTCGTAGCCGTGTACGATGATGATCATCAGTGCGAGTGCTTCGCATGGTCACCGGGGTCCCGCAAGCAGGCAGGCATGGGCACGGTTGCGCCCCTCTGTGCTCTTGCGCCGCCGTCCGTTGCCGCATAGGTAGCAGCCGATGTCTGACGCCAACTTGATCGAGGTGGCCCGATACCGCGTCATCTTCGCCGACTGTGATCCGATGCGGATCATGTACTACGGCAGCTATTTCCGTCTGTTCGAGATCGGGCGCGCCGAGCTCTTCCGCCGGCTCGGTCATCCGTTTCCGGAATACATTGCGCGCGGTCTCTATCTGGCCGTCATCGAAGCGACGTGCCGCTATCTCAAGCCGGTGCGGTACGACGAAGAGCTGATCATTCGTGCCGGAGTGACGGACGTCAGGCGGGCGCGCCTGCAAATCAACTACGAGGTCGCCGGACCCGAGGGGGACGTACGCGCCGTCGGGTCAACGGTGCACGCCGTTCTCGACGAAGCGGGCCA
>DASVHW010000339.1 GCA_036382395.1 Candidatus Binatia bacterium
AGCTTGACGTAGCGTTGCGCCGCGCGTGTGGGCTCGTCCAACGGCAGGTCGAGCGTGGCGCGCGAGAGGAGACCCTGCGCGATGCTGTCCTGGCTCGATTCGGACAGTGGAATCTCCCGCAGCAGCAGCGCCTGCGCTTGCCGTAACTCATCTTCGGTGACCGGCGTTGCCTGCATGGACTTCAGGTTGCGCACGATGATGGCGCGGGCCTTCGAGACGTTGGGCGGATCGCAGGCGTAGCCCGCGATGTAGAGCCCCCGCGTTTCGTCGAGATGGAAGGAGGAAGAGACCGAGTACACCAGGCCGGTGTCCTTGCGCAGGTCGCGGTACAACCGGGTAGCGTAGAACGCCCCGCCCAGCACATGGTTCCCCAGTTCCAGAGCGTAGTAGTCGGGGCTGAAGCGGTTGAGTCCCAACGTCTCACCCAACGTGACTTTATCCTGTACCCGGCTGGTGTCCGGTACCGCGACGGTCGACGGTTTGTTTAACGGCACAGCCGCGAGGGTGGTGTTCGGCTTCGGTCCCTTGGCCTTCCAGTTGCCGAAGTACTTCTCGATCACCACTCGGGCCTGCTCCGGCGTCACGTGCCCGATGACGACGATGGTGGTCAGATCGGGCCGAAGCACCTTCTCGTAGTAGCTCCGGATGTCCCGGATCTTCAGCGCGGATATGGTCGCTGGCGTTGCCTGGCGCAGCGTTGGATCGTTCTTCGGAAACAACGCTGCGCTCAGCGCCCGACCCGTCAGATAACCCGGACTCTTCAGGCGGCCCGCAACGGAAGCGGCAAGCTGCGGGCGGATGACGGTGAACGCGTGTTCGGGCAACGCGGGATGCAGCTCGTTGTCGGCCAACAGCTCCACGGCGGGCTCGAAATGATCGCTCAAAACCTGCACCGAAAACTGGGTGCCTGCCGACTCGTTTGCACCGATGTCATCCAGAGCCTTCTGGAACGCCAGCCGGTCCAGCGATGTGGTCCCATGGGAGAAGAGCCGACCCAGTACCTCGGTGGTGCCTTCTTTCCCTCTGGGCACTTGCAGAAGGGCGTTGTGCCTGACGTGCCCGTACACACTCACCGTGTCGCTGATGGATTCGGGTTGCACGATGAGCTTGAGCCCGTTCCGCAAAGTCGTCACCAGCGGATGCACGGTGGACTCCGGGACCGACAGCCGCCCCAGTGCCTTCTTCGCCCAATCCGGCAGCTCCACCGGTTGAGTCTCCTGCGGCGCGAAGGATTCCTTGCCTCCGAAGCCCTTGGGAGAGGTGGGTACGCCCGACTGTCGCGGCGTCAGGATGGCGACGATGGCGTGGTCCAGATCCAGGTATTTTCGTGCCACTCGGTTGACATCGTCGACGGAAACCCGCTCGATGGCCCGCACGTCGTCTTCGGGGGATTCGCGCCCCTCCACTGCCACCGCCTCCGACCACGCCGTCGCGAGGCCCGATACCGAGTTCTTCTGTTGCTCGGCGTCTGCCCGTTCGTGCCGCTTCGCGGCTTCAACCAGATCCGCAGACACGCCGTTCTTCAATTCGTTGGCGACAATCTTCCGCAACTCCTGCACCAACGCCGGAGCGTCAGCACCCGCGGGAAACCCGGCTGCGGCATAGCCCACACCTGTTTTGGGGAAGGCGTTGGCGGAGAAGCCCGCAAACAGCGCCTTGCCCTCCGGCACCAAAGCGTAGAGGTTGCCCCGCTGGCTGCTCAGCACGTCGGCCAGCACCTGCATGGCGGCGGAGTCCGGGTCGTCGGATCCAGGGATGCGGAAGGAGAGCACCACCATTCCTTGGGGCTGGTCGGTGTCGAGGTTGAGACTCTCGGGTTGCACTGGTTCGAGACGCACCTCGGGCCGCGCCGGAATCTCTTTGGCCGGCAGGTCACCGAACAGCGCCTTGACCTTGGCCAGCGCCTCTTCGGGTTGCACGTCGCCCACGATCACCAGAATGGCGTTGTTCGGCGCGTACCAGGTGTCGTGGAACTGCTTCAACATCGCCCCCGTCGTCTGGTCGAAGGACGGCCGCGTGCCGAGCGCGTCGTGCGCGTAGGGTGTCCCCTTGAACAAGGCTTCGAGAAGCTTGGTGTAGAAAACATACTGCGGATTGGAGAGATCCTGCGCCACCTCCTGGTTGATGGCGCCTCGTTCATTGTCCCAAAGCTTTTCGTCGGCGAGGATGCCTCGCATGCGGAGGGACTCGATCTGCAAGGCGACGTCGAGGTCTTCTGCGGGGACGGTGAAGAAGTACTGGGTGACGGTCTGCTGTGTGTCGGCGTTGAACTGGCCACCCATGGCCGCGCTGATATTCGCCAGTTGGTTGGCTGAGAGGCCGGCACTGCCGCGGAACATCATGTGTTCCTCGGCGTGCGCCATGCCGGGTAAACCTTCCGGCGTTTCGTTCGAACCGGCGCGGTAGTTGATCACCGTGGCGACGACGGGCGCCAGTGTGTCACGCACAATGATGACGCGGAGGCCATTGTCGAGCGTGGCGCGCAAGACATTGTCCGTTTCGCCGGTTGCGTTGGCGACGCCCGACAGGCTTGGCGCACACAGGAGCAGGGCCAGCAGGCCGAAGATGTTTCGGATCTTTCGCAAGACGTACTCCGGGGCTAGAGGTTTCAGGTTTGAGATTTCAGGGTCAATCAGAGTCCCTTGAGGGCCTTCTTTTCTATCCAGCCACGGCGGCCATCGCAACGAGCCACCTCGAGCCAGTTGTCTCGCCTGTCGACCACGCGAACGAGAGAGCCCTCTTTGAGCACGAAGTGCACGGTGCCGTTCTCCGCCGGCTCGAAGCGGGTAGGCGTCTCGCCGCTGCCGACCACGACGGCTTGGCGCTGCCATTTTTCCGTGAGCAGGCGTTGCGCCAGCGAGGTGCTCGTCACGACAACCAAGAGCGCGAGCGTCGTGGCCGTATAGACTAGCCAGCGCGGCCGGCTGGGCCACAGACGGTACGTTGCCAGAGCGATCAGGAGAAGCGTGTAGACCACGCTCGTCGTCCATACCAGCCGGCCGGTGCCGATTCGGTGCGCCAGCGGGAACACCACCGTTTGCCACAGTGCGGGCACGCACGCCTCCGTTCCCGTGAGTGACTGCGCGTACGCGAGGTTGGCTGCCAGGTCGGGGTCGCCCGGGATGAACCGGTGCGCCCGTTGATAATTGAGGATGGCGTTGCCCTTCTCGCCGGCCTTGAAATAGGCGTTGCCCAGGTTGAAGTAGAGGTTGCCGCTCGCCAAGCCGGCTTGCAGAAGTTGCTCGTACTCCTGCGCCGCCGCTTCGTACTGCCCGTCCTTGTAGAGGGCGTTGGCGTGGTAGAAAGTCGTCTGCGGGCTGGACGGCGCCGGCTCAGCCGCGGCCGCTCCGTTTGTCCAGAGGAAGGGGAGGGTGAGCAGAAGAAGCGCGATGAATGGCGCGATGGGGCTCTGGCTCTTGTTCATTGCCGTCCGTTGCCGGTCCTCGCCGCTGCCGTTGGGGCCAGGCCGCGCTGGCGTTCGAGGCGGCGAACGATATCTTGCGCCAGCGACAGGGCGCCACGCATGTCGCCGTTGCTCGAGCTGGGAGCGAAGCGCACTTGCTCGCAGATGATGAAGAGTTCGGAAATGCGCTGGGCGCAGTCTTCCGCAACGTCACGGCGCGCGACCGCATCGGCGTCGATGGCGCCCGGCGGCAGGTCGAGCTTGGCAGCGAGATACTCCTGCATGGTCCGCGACACCGCATCGTAGAAGGCGGCCGGCTGGCCGCTGGCCAACGCCTTCTCGGCGAGCGCGAAGCCATGGCGTGCTTGCTTGCCGGCGCGGCTGAAGCGCGCGTAACGCACGTCACCACTCAAGCGCTGGCGGCGACGGTCGTACCAGACGGCCGCGCCGAACAGCAGGAGCGGCATGGGCTGCCAGAGCAGGAAGGCGAGGTTGCCGTACCAGGGGGCGGAGCGCGGCGACAAGCCGCCCGGGTCGTCCTTGATGTACACGATGTCGCGACCGAGCTTTTCTTCCTGGCCCACACGCGGCGCTACGCCACCGGCAAACACCTCGGAGCGTGGTGCGTTGCGTGGCGGGTGAACCACCAGAGCGATCGGCTGGCTCTGTACGGTCTCATAGCGATGAGCCTGCGGGTCGAAGTAGCTGAAACGGACGGGAGGAATGATGCGTGCGCCGGCGTCATTCGGGATCAGCACCTGCTCGAACGACTTGGCGATGGCGGTGCTGCCGGCGCCGCCATCCGCGGGCTTGCTGCCGTGCGTTTCGTACGTGCGGAAGCCGTCAGTGTTCGCCAGCTCGGGTGCGCCGGCGTCGGCAAGATTGCCGCTGCCGTTCAGCGTCATCCTCAGTGTAACCGGATCGCCCGCGGTCAGCTCCGTGGGGGCGGCCGACACCTGCAGCGTGAAGCTCCCAACGGCACCCGAAAACCCCGCCGGCTTTCCCTCCTCCGGCAACGGCAGCACGTTCAGCGTGACCGGGTCGGAATGCAGTTCGAGCGGCCGGCGCTGGGTCGAGAACGGATCGTCCTGAAAGAAGTGCTGGAAGAAGGGGTCGTTGGATAAGCCATCGCGACGGCGGCTGAGCAGGCTCAATTGCAAGCTTGCCGGGCCGATGGTCAGGGAGCCGGTGCGCAGTGGGACGACCGTCGTCTGGAAGTGCACCACTTGGTACGTCTCGCCGTCGATCACCTGCTGGCGCTGGCTGGGCTCGGGGAACTTGTCCAGGGACAGGCCGTCAGCCGCAAGGCTGGGATACTGCACATCTGCCACCCGGAGCGGGCCGACGTACAACGTGAGGTCGAGCGGCAGACGCTGGTGGAGGTACGCCTGCTGTTGGGGGAGAGACAATTCGAGCCGTAACGTCCGCGAGTTCACCGCTCCGGGTTGCGTCCCGCCGGGGTGGGTTTGTGCCTGCGGCTGGCCGGTCGCGGCAACCTCTACACTGAAACTGGCGGTTTGATAGCTCTTCCCCTGGTAGTCCACCTTGAATGGGCCCAGCGTGAAGCGTCCCGGGCGGAGCGGCATCAGCGAGTAGCGATGCTGCACAGATGAATTCACGGCGCCGTTGACGATGGAAATCTGTGTCGAGGGTCCGACGTACTGAACATCAAAGCCGTCGATGATCACGGCGGGGGCGGAAACGTTCTGCGCCCCGCTGATGTCGATGGAGAGCGTCAGCGGCTCGCCCACTTGGGCACGTTGCGGGCTGACGTTGGCGCGGATGGAGAGGTCGGCGTGCGCGGGGCGGCTGAGGAAGACGAGTACGAAGGCGAGGGCGCACACAAGGAATCCAAGGTGCCGAAGAGGCCTTTCCTCGAACCCTTGAACCCCGGAACTTCCGAACCCTGCCCCGGTCATCACCAATCCTGTGCCGGCTCGGCGACGGTGGCGCCTTGAACCTGGCGCGCGAACTCGTCGGGTTGTAGCTCGTCGTTCTTGGCGGTGTCGATCAGCGCGGCGGCCTCCTGCGGCGACATCTGATCCTGCTTCTGGCCGCCGGCTGCTTCTGGCGAGGCGGCCTGTTGCTGCTCTGCCTTCTTCTGCTCGTCGGATTTGTTCTGTGCGGCTTGCTCCTGCTGCTGCTCCTGCTCCTTTTTCCGTTCGTCCGACTTTTGTTGCTCTTTGTCCTGCTGGTTCTGGTCTTTCTGATCCGGTTGCTCTGGTTGCTGTTGATCCTTTTGTTGATCGGCCTGGTCCTTCTGGTCTTGTTGCTGCTGCTGTTTCTGCTCCTCGAGCTTCTTCTTCAGGTCTTCGATCTTCTTGCTGACGAACTCGTAGTTGAACTTGGTATCCTGGTCGCTGGGATCGGCGCCGAGGGCGCGTCGGTACGCAGCCAGCGCGCCAGCGTACGCGGTGAGTGCGTCCTGGGGTTTCTCGGCTTCGGCGGCGGCGCCCAGCCGGTATTGGGCGTTGGCGGCATTGTACGCAGTTCCGGCCGTGCGTTTGGAATCGTCATCGCCACCGCGAACACGCGAGTAGGACGCCATGGCCTCGGCGTACTTGCCGGCCTTGTAGTTGGCGTCCCCCATGTTGAAATTCAAGAGCGGTGAGTCGGGATCATCGACCAGCGCCTCTCCGTATTTGCTGATGGCCTCGTCGAACTTGCCTTGTTTGAACAAGTGATTTCCGTCGGCAATGCGGTCGCGGGTCGGGTTGAGCCAGGCAAGGCAGCAGGTGGTGGCCACCAGCAGCCTCAGCGTCTGGAACCGAAAGGAACGCTGCGCAGCGGTCGCGAAGTGGCCGCGCTCCATGCCCTTCATGCCACGCTCCTGCGCCAAGCCAACCAGCGTCGGCGTGTGGCGGCACCGATGCGCCGCCGCCGTTCACCGACCAGCGGCTCGAGGGCGAGCAGGAGCACCGCCAGCAGCAGCGGGATCTGGAAGCGCTCCTCGAAGCGCCGCTCCATGGTGCTCTTCAGCTCGCGCTTTTCCATTCTGCCGATGTAGTCATTGTAGACGACGTCGAGGCCGAGACTCGGACCCTCGGCGTGTACGTAGGCGCCGCTCGTGGTCGTGGCCACCTTCTTCAAGGATTCATCGTCGAGGTGCGACTTCACTACCTGGCCGCGGCGGTCCTTCAGAAAGCTCTGCTGGCCATCGACGGTGATGCGGATGAGATCACCGTCCGGTGTGCCGATGCCGACTGTGTAGATCTTGATGCCCTTGTCCGCCGCCTGCTTGGCGGCCTCGTCGATCTGCCCTTCGTGATCTTCGCCATCGGTGATGAGGATGAACGCTTCATGCTTGCCCTGATGCCCTTCGAAGGCTTCGATCCCTGTGGTGATCGCTTCGGCCAGTGCCGTTCCACCCTTCGGAATGATGCCAATGTCGACGGCGCGCAGGCTCTCCGCGAAAGCTTCGTAGTCGAGCGTGAGCGGGCACTGGACAAACGCGCTGCCTGCGAACGCGACCAGGCCGATGCGGTCGCCATGCAGTTGTTTGACGAGATCCTGCACCGCCAGCTTGGCGCGCGCCAGGCGGTTCGGTTTCACGTCCTCGGCCAGCATGCTGCGCGAGGTGTCGAGCGCCACGATGATGTCGATCCCTTCGCGGTGGACCTCCTCCCAGTGAAAGCCCCACTTGGGACCGGCCAGTGCCACCACCAACAGGGCCAGCGCCGCCAGAAGCATGGCGGCGCGCCACCGCTGGCGGCGCTCGTCGAGATCGGGGGCCAGGGCCAGCAGCAAGCGCGCTTCGGCGAAGCGCTCCAGCGCGGTGCGCCGCCGGCGCAGTGCCCAGACAAAAAAGACCAGGGTCGCGGGAAGCAGCGCGAGAAGCCAGAGCAGATTGGGCGCGCGCCAGTCCATCACGGAAGCTTCCGCAAGCGGGTGTGGCCCAGGCCGACCTCAGCACCCAGGAGTACCAGCGCCGGAATGACCAGCCAGGGATACAGTTCGTAGTAGTCCAGATAGCGCGGCGCGCTGAACGTGGTCTTCTCCAGGCGGTTGATCTCGCCGTAGATCTGCTGGAGGCTCGCCGTATCGGTGGCGCGGAAGTAGGCGCCGTTGGTCTTCTGCGCGATCCGCTTCAAGGTGTCCTCGTCGATGTCGACCTTGATGGGTTGGTACACCTTGTTGCCGAAGAGATCGCGCGTCGGGTAGGGCGCGAGGCCGCGGGTGCCGGCGCCGATGGTGTACACCTTGATGCCCAGCGCCTTGACCGCGTCCGCCGCGGTTGCTGGGGAAATCTTGCCCGCATTGTTCTGGCCGTCGGTGAGCAAAATGATGACTTTACTCTTGGCGTCGGAATGTTCCAGCCGTCCAGCGGCGGTGGCGAGCGCGGAGCCGATAGCCGTGCCGTCCTCGATCATGCCGATCTTGGCACGCGCGAGATTCTGCAAAAGCCAGCCGTGGTCCAACGTCAGAGGACATTGCGTGTAAGGGCGGGCGCTGAACAGGGCCAGGCCGATGCGATCACCGGCGCGTCCGGCGACGAAGTCTTTCACCACCGACTTGACGACGTCGAGCCGACTGGCACGGTGTCCGTCCAGGGTGAAGTCTTCCGAGAGCATGCTGCCCGAGATGTCGACGGCCAGCATGATGTCGATGCCTTGCCCATGGTAGGCGCTTTCCGCCTTGCCCTTTTGTGGCCGCGCCAGCGCCACGACCAGTAGTACCAGCGCCAGGCCTCGCAGCGCGTGCAGCAGCCAGCGCCAGCGCCGGACGCCGGTGTGCGGGATGGCGCGCACCACGCTGAGGGTCGGAAAACGGATGGCTGCGTCACGCTGCCTGCGCCGCTGCAACCAGAACAGCAGCGGTACGAGGACGATCAGGGCCAGCGCCCACGGATCATGCAGCCGCACGTGGTCCCTCCGAGGGCTGGCGTGCGGCTGCGGGTTGTGTTTCTTCGACGAAACGTCGCGCCGCCGTGTACGCGCCTTCGCTGTCCTGCGGCGTCGGCAAGTGCCGGGCAAACTTGACCAGATCCGCCTGCGACAAGAAGTCTGCGAGTAGCCGCCGATGCGGCGGGGCGAGCCGGCCGTCCCCGGGCACGGTGGTCAGAAACTCTTCGGTGGTCATCTCCGGCGCGCGCAAGCGGAAGCGGTCTTCCAGGTAGCGTCGCACGATGGCGGAGAGCTGAACGTAGTACTCCTCGGACTTCCCTGCTTCGATGAGGTGCCGCGTGCGCAGCTTGTTGAGCGCTGTCAGCGCCACCTCGTGCGGCGGCGGCGGGGGTAGCAGGCGCCGCCGTCGCGGGCGATTGAGGACGTAGAAGAGCCCCGCGCCGAGCAACCCCACGGCGAGGACGGCGGCGGCACCAAGGCCGTAGGGCCGCCAGTCGAACGGCACCTCCTCCGGCGGCTTGATGTCGCGGATGTCGGTGACGTCCTTCTCTTGCGTCAGCAAACTGGTGACGCCGACCAGAACCTCGTTGCCTTCGGCGTCACGCAGATCCTCGCCTGGGGTGCGGTAGCGCACCTTCGGTGCCGGTACCAGGTGGTCTCCCGTGGCGAAGATGGTCAGCGTGTACCAGCGGGCCGTGATGATTCGACCGTTCTCTTTGCGCGTGGGCAACTCCCCAAAATCACTGATAGTGAAATCACCAAGAGCACCGCTGAACACCGGGATCATAACCTCGGTGTCGGCGGTGGCCGAGACTTCCACGGTATAGCGGATCG
>DASVHW010000340.1 GCA_036382395.1 Candidatus Binatia bacterium
TCGGTCAGCGCGTTGAACAGGATCACCTCGTCGAGACGGTTGAGGAACTCGGGGTTGAAGGTGCGCTTCACCTCGTTCTTCACCATGTCCTCGACTCTCTTCGAGGTCATCTCCTCGTTCGAGCTCTCGAAGCCCAGCCCCCTACATGAGTATTATGAAAACCACGTCTTCCGGCGTGGTGTTTTGTTGTTCAGCCGCTATCCTGCCAACGGCGGAAACCGCCCTGCAATGCACTCGGAAGCCGAAAAACACCCGTATCGCATCAATAAATCCCTTGCCTGTCGCGTTACTTAGTAGGTAAAATCCGCGCGCATCTCTCCCAAGTATTCGCGGGGTGTTTTGTCCCCCCAAACTCAGGCATGTGCAGGAGCGTGCTTGGTCCCGCGGTCAACCGGGGTTCCCCAGAACAAGGCGGGGTAGGGCTGTTACAGGGTCAAAGATGGAGCAATCACATGGGTAAGCGGAAATTCGCTTGGGCGGACGTTGCGCTCGGCGCAGTGGTCAGCCTGCTGGTGCTGGGTGTCTTCTGGATGAACCTGGCCGAGGGCCTGGAGGGCAAGCTGTACGACATGCGCGCCCGGCTGCGTGCGGGCGCCAAGAGCGCCGAAAACGTCGTGCTGATCGGCATTGACGACGACAGCATCAAGGCGATCGGGCGCTGGCCCTGGCCGCGCTCCTACATGGCCGAGATGGTCAACAAGCTCGCCGAAAACCAAGCCAAGGTGATCGCCCTCGACATCTTTATTTCCAATCCGGAAATCAATCCCGGGCTGGAGGAAGTCCGCAAGCTGAAGGAAGAATATGCCGCCCGGACGAACCCCGTGCAGCGGAGCGGAAAGGACGAGGCGGTTGTCAACGCCGCCGTTGCTGCCGCCAAAGCCAAGAGTGGCGCCGAGCAGGAATTTGTCACCATCCTGACCGAGGCCGAGAACCGCCTCGACAACGACACCAAGCTGGAAAATGAGATCGCCTTTGCCCAAAACGTCGTGCTGCCCATGTCGTTTACCGAGGGCGCGCCTGCCGGCAAAGTGGACAAGCAGATTCCGGAAGCTGTCGACAAGAACTTCGTCGCCAACGTGAAGTCCGACGGCAACATTACCCCGACTAGCGACTTCACGCCGCCCCTCGATCGCTTTGCCAAGGTTGCCAAAGCGATTGGCCAGGCGAACCTGACGCCCTCGCCCGACGGCGTGCAGCGCGCGGTTCCGCTGGTGATGGACTTCAATGGCCGTTTGTTCCCATCGTTTGCGCTGCAATGCCTGCGCGCCTTCTACAGCCTGGAGTCGGACGACTACCGCTTTGTCCCGGGCAAGGAACTGGTGCTCGGCCGCGCGCATATCCCCATGGACGCGCAAGGGCGCCTGATGGTGGATTACGCCAAGCTGCAGAACATCACGGCCTACAAGTTCAGCGACGTGCGCGCCGGCAAGATTCCGCCCGAAGCTTTCCAGGGCAAGATCGTCATCATCGGCATGATCGCGACCGGCGGCGGCGACCTCTACACCTCTCCCGTCGGCACGCAATTTCCGGGCATGGCGATCCACGCCAACGTCATTCAGAACGTAATCAACGGCCAATACCTGATCCGTCCTGAGTGGGCCGGCAAACTTGAACTCGGCCTGCTCATCCTGTTCGCGCTGTTCGTCTCGCTGGCGATTCCGCACATGAAGGCGGGCGTCAGCGCGATCATCGCCGTGGTGCTGCTGGCGATCGTGATCGGCGGTGGCATCTATCTGTTCACCGCGCACGGTTATTGGCTGAAGATGGCCTATCCGGCGCTGATGCTGGTGGCCGGTTACACGGTCGTGGTCTCCAAGCGCTACCTCGTGCAGGAAAAGCGTACGGAAGTGTTGGAAGGCGAATCGGCCGAGACGAACAAGATGCTCGGCCTGTCGTTCCAGGGCCAGGGCATGCTCGACATGGCCTTCGAGAAGTTCCGCAAAGTCCCGATCGACACCGGCATGAAGGATACCCTCTACGGCCTGGCGCTGGATTTCGAGCGCAAGCGCCAGTTCAACAAAGCGGTGCAGGTGTTTGAGCACATCGCGACGGTGGACAAGAACTTCAAGGACATCGCCGAGCGCTCGCAGAAGCTGCGCATCGCCGGCGAGACCATCATCCTCGGCGGACGTGGCGGCATGAAGGGCGGCGGCGCCGATTCTACGGTCATCGCACAGGGCGGTGGCGTAAGCGATCTGGCCAAGCCGACGCTGGGCCGCTACGAGGTGACGAAAGAACTCGGCAAGGGCGCGATGGGCGTGGTCTATCTCGGCAAGGACCCGAAGATCAACCGCGAGGTCGCCATCAAGACCCTGCGCTTCGAGGACGAGTTCGATGCCGAGGACACGAAGTTGATGAAGGAGCGCTTCTTCCGCGAGGCGGAAAGCGCCGGGCGCCTGGTGCACCCGAACATCGTGACCATCTACGATGCGGGCGACGATGGCGACATCAGCTACATCGCCATGGAGCTGCTCAGCGGGTGCGACCTGAAGGACTACACCACCAAGGGCAAGCTTTTGCCGGTCAACGAGACGCTGGAGATCATTGCCAAGGTTGCCGACGCGCTCGACTATGCGCACTCGGAAAACGTGGTGCACCGCGACATCAAGCCGGCGAACATCATGAAGTTGAAAGACGGCAAGATCAAGGTGACCGACTTCGGCATCGCGCGCATCACGTCGCAGTCGAAGACGGCCACGGGAACCGTCATGGGCACGCCGAGCTACATGTCGCCGGAGCAACTGGCCGGCGCCAAGGTGGACGGCCGCGCCGACCTGTTCTCACTGGGCGTTACGCTGTACGAGATGCTGACCGGCGAAAAGCCGTTCACCGGCGAGACGGTGGCAACCTTGATGTTCCGCATCGCCAACGCCGAGCACCCGCGGATTGAGACGGCGCGCGCCGACCTGCCCGCGGGCATCGCGGTCATCATCGACAAGGCGCTGGCCAAGAACCCGGAACAGCGGTACCAGCGCGGCGCCGACATGGCAGTAGATCTGCGCGCGCTCCTCGCCAAAGGCGCGGGAGTGGGAGCGTAGTTGGCAGTATCGGTTCGAGTTCGGGTTTCAAGGCTCAAACTTGCTACTTCCGGACTCGAACCTGAAACCCGAAACTGAACTTTGAGACTCACATGAGCCTGACGGTCGAAGTCGCCGCGAAAACCGATGTCGGATGCGTACGCACGAATAACGAGGACAACCTCGGCTACGACTCGCGCTACGGGATCTACGTCGTGTGCGACGGCATGGGCGGTCAGGCGGCCGGCGAAGTCGCCAGCAAAATGGGAGTGGATACCGTCCTTACTTACTTTCGTGAGGCGGCCAAGACCCACAAGTACCCGCAAGTCGGGGAGAAGGTCGAAGGGGTCAGTGATCGGGCGAACCGGCTGGGTAGCGCGATCCGGCTGGCCAACGAAGCGATCTACCAGGCCGCCGTCAAGCATGTGGCCCACTCGGGAATGGGTGCGACGATTGTTTCCGTGCTCATGGACAGTGGCTTTTTCTCCGTCGGGCATGCTGGCGACAGCCGCATTTACCTGGTCCGCGCGGGCACTCTCCAGCAAATCACGCGCGACCACTCGCTGGTGATGGAGCAAGTGCGGCGCGGGCTGATCACGCTGGAGGAAGCGAACGCGTCGGAGATGCAGAACATCATCATCCGCGCGCTGGGTCCGGAAGAAAAAGTGGTACCCGATCTGGACGACATGATGGCGCTGCCGGGAGACATCCTCTTGCTCTGTTCCGACGGGCTGACGCGCCACGTGCCCGACGACAGTCTTCTTGAAATTATCCAGGGAACGGTGACTTTGCAGTTGATGGCCGACCGTCTGATCGAGGCGGCCAGAGAGGGCGGAGGCAGCGATAACATCACGTGCTTGGTGATTCGCTTTGTTGCCCTGTCCTGGTGGAAACGAATTCTCCGCAGGTTGTTTGGTGGAGGGAGTCCGAAATGGCAAAACTCTATTTGAAGTTCGAACAGGCAGTTCTGAAGGAATTTGCGTTGGCGCAGGGTGTGGTAACCATCGGGCGCCTACCTGACAATCTCATCCAGATCGACAACCTCGCGGTCTCCGGCCACCACGCGAAGATCTATTTTGAACAGGATCACTACGTGCTGGAAGACAACAACAGTCTCAACGGCACGTACGTGAACAACCGCCGCGTGAGCAAAGTTGCCCTTAAGGACGGCGATGAGGTCATGATTGGTAAGCACGTCCTCGCCCTCAAGGACGAGTGGCACGAAGACCAGGCCGGCTCGAAGACGCAGCCCCTGCCCGTCGAGAGGACCATGCCCATGGTGCCGACGCTGGATTCCACGGTCGTGCTCGACACCAGGAAGGCCAAGGAGATGCTGGCTCGCTCCGCGTCCGAGGCCGCTGCATCCGCCGCGAGACCGCCTAGCGCTGGCGCTTCCGCCGGTGCTCCCCCTCGCCCTCCCGCTCCGGCGAGGGAACGCACTGGCACGCTCATGATCATGGCCGGCAAGACCGATCAGAGGCAGTACACCCTGTCCGGCAAGCTGAGCGTAATCGGCAAGTCGGATATGGCGTCGATCAAGCTGAAAGGTTGGTTTGCGCCCAAGGTCGCCGCCGTGATCAACCGCCGCGACAGCAAGTACTTCATCGCCGCCTCGGAAAAGGACATCAAGGTGAAGGTGAACAGCGCCCAGATTTCCGGACAACATGAACTGAGCGAGGGCGACATGATCGAAGTAGCCGGCGTGAAAGCCACCTTCGGCTACGCCGACTAGCACCAACGTGACGCAATTGCTTGAGGGGCGCGGTACCACGCGCCCCTTTTGCTTTTTCGAGGTATTTCGGTATCTCGCTTTATCGGTACGAACACTCCCTGAGCGCTGTGCTGATTCGAGGGCTTGGCCACTGAAATACTGAAATACCGATCTACCGATTTACCTCGATCCACTGATCGCACTCGCGCTTCGCCTCGCCCCATCTGCTACACTTCTGAGTTTTTCCACTCATCGAGGCACTTATATGGACATCAAGACCGTCGCAGTTTTGGGCGCGGGCACCATGGGCAACGGCATCGCGCACGTATTCGCGAAATCTGGTTTCCGGGTGCTGTTGCGCGACGTGGAACAGGTATTCCTCGACCGCGCCCTGCAGACCATCTCGAAAAACCTGGAGCGCGAGGCCAGTAAAGGGAAGATCACCGCGGAGCAGCGCGAGCAGGCGTTGAAGAATATCGAAAGCGGTGTCGGACGCAGCGGCCTCGACGGTTGCGACTTTGTGATTGAAGCCGCGACCGAAAAATTCGACATCAAGGCCGAGCTCTTCCGCGAACTCGACCGGGTGTGCCGGCCCGAGGTCATCCTCGCCACCAATACTTCCTCTATTTCCATCACCAGGATCGGCGCACTCACCAAGCGTCCGGACAAAGT
>DASVHW010000341.1 GCA_036382395.1 Candidatus Binatia bacterium
TTCGACTGGACGGTACCACCGGAATCGTCGTTGCATGCCGACGTCACCGCCGCCAACCCTGTGCAGTTGGTCGTCGTACTGTAGACTTGAAGAATCGTATCGTAGTTGCTGCCCATGGTGTCGGCCGTTAGTGAACCGGCAGCTACGGTTGTATACGTAAACCACACTGCTTTACGATTGCTGTTGTTCGAGCACGTCGGATTCGGATCGCTCACCGCCGGGTTCGCAGCGCTGGTATTTTCCGTGAGGCTGAACGGCAGACTCAAAACCGCCACCGCATCCACACAGCCGCCGCTGCCCCCTGGCGTGGCCGGCGCCGCGGTATTCGCGGGCGTGGCCGTGTACACCGCCGTCGCCGTGCGCGTCGCCGTCGGCGTACGTGTGGCCGGTATGGTCGCCGGCGTGAACGTCGCCGTGTTGGCGGGCGTGTTCGTCACCGTCCGCGTCGGGATCGCTGTGTTCGCCGGCGTTGCTGTGAACGCCCCTCCCTGCGTCCATGTCGGCAACGCCGTGTGCGTCGGCGACTGGGCCTGCACCGGTGCGAGGCTCAGCAGCAATACGGCAGCGGGGACCGTCCACAGCCATGGCCATCTTATGCCCTTGGCTGCGGTGCTTCTCCGCCTTTTTCTAGCGCTCCACATCTGAGCACTCCTTTCAAATATTGTGGCGGCGCGTTGCCTGGTTTCTGTTCGCTGTCCTTCAATCGACAACGGCCGCGTCATGATTTCAATCGGAGATGAACCGGCAGAACTACGGCACTCATGATCTGTAGAGAGTTCTGGCTGCGGTTCACACATGGTTCGCTCCCGATTCCTTCGCGCACGACACGCCAAGCGGGCATGTCACGCGCACCTCAAGCCTGGTTGCGCCCTTTCCTCAGTTGCCCTTGTTGTGGCAGTCGAGGCAGATCTTGCTCGGCGCGCCCGTCGACTCTTGGTAGTAATCGCGCAAGAAGTGGAAATCGAGGGTGTGCTTGTTGTGCGGATCGTGGCAGCTGGCGCACTCAATGCCGGTGGACCCGGCAGTCGCTCCCTGCACGAAGTCGCCGCCAACGTCGGTGAAGAGCTTCACGTTCACCGGGTTGCCGATGTAATCGGTTAAATTGACTCCGCTACCTGTGGTGATACCGTTGTAGGTGCTCGGTGTATTGTTGTACGGGAAGGGAATGGCGACTGGGTGGTTACCAGTCAGGTCACCGGAGTTCTGGCCAATCCTCGCGCTGCTCTGCATGAAGCCGTTGGCATTGATGTGACTGCCGGTCCACACGTCGGTGTAAGTCCCGCGGTACAGGTCACCGACGGACACCGTGCCGTCGTGACAGCCAAGGCACAGTTTCGACACGCCGATGGTGGCGTTGAGGTCGGGGGGGAGCTGGGTGCCACCAACCGTGGTGCCGACATCACCCCAGCTGAAGGTCTGCGATGACAACTTGTGATTCCACAAAAGCCGCGTCTTGACGGTCGGATCGCCTCCCGCGGCGCCGAACCGGTGCTGGATGTGACAGAATACGCAGATGCTGGCTTTGCCCGCACTCGATCCGGCGTAGTAGCCAGCGGTCCCCGGTTTGGTGAAGTCGTGCGCGGTGCCGATGATACCTTGGCCGGGTCCACTACCGGCCCACGCTGGCAGCGCCAGTAACGCGGACCCGACGCATGCGGCAAAAAGCGACCGTCTGTTCAAAGAGTGCCTCATGACAGAGTTCCTCATGGTGTTTGAATCTCCCTTCCCAATGGTTTGAACTGCAAGCTACTGGTCTGTTCGTTTTGCGTTTTGCCCCCTGCACCCCCGTCTGCCGATGGAATGTCCGGCAGACTGTCCGCCGCCGTCGTGTTCACGAGATCGTACACGTTCACCCGGAAGTTGAAGGTATCGGCCACGTAGATGCGGTTGTTGTGATCGATCGCAACCCCCGTCGGGTTCTCCATCATCCCCGGGAGACGGTGGCGCCCTCCGAAGAACAACAGAACATCCCCGCGCTTGTTGAAGATCTGCACGACACTCCAGGCTGAATCGACGACGTAGAGATTACCGAACGAGTCCAAAGCGACGCCCTTAGGTTTGTTCATCTCGCCCCAGCTGTCGCCCATGTCGCCGTACTTGCGGACGAAGTTTCCCTCCGGGTCGAAAACGCTGATGCGGCAGTTCATGGTGTCGGAGACGTAGACGTTACCGTCGGGATCCAGGGACACGTAGGTGGGAAACAGGAGGTACCCCTCGTTCGTGCCGCGGCCCTTGCCGACGTTGCGAATGAACTTGCCGTCGAGGTCGTATACCTTGACGAAGTGTTGCTCGGATTCGTTGGTGGACGTGTCGGCGACGTAGAGCAGGCTCCGGTTGCGGTCGATGGCGATACCGCTCGGGCGCGTCACGTCACTCAGTTTGATCACGCGCTGGGGTGTATAGGCGGTATCGAACACCAGGATGCGCTTCCCTTCCTGATCCGAAACGTACAGGTTCTGCGCCGCATCGAGCGCGAGACCGAGGGGCCGTCCCAGCGGCGTCTCCTGGCCTAGGATGGTCACTTTCTTGGTGTCGAAGTCGAAGACGTAAACGACAAGCTGCTCGTAGTCGGACACGAACAGCCGCTTGCCGTCGTCGGACACCGCCAAGCCCAGCGGTTCGCGCATGTGCTGCACATCGTGCTTGCGTCCAATGACGAAATCAGCAGCCGATTGGGCCATGCTCTGGCCCTTGAGATCCAACTCACTGGAGAGCGTGCGGACGAACTTGATACGAGGGGGCTCGGGTGGCTCGGGCCAGACCAGCTCGAAGGGCTTGTTCCTCGCGCGTGCGGCGCATCCTGACCCGAAGGCCAGGGCAAACACAGCCAAGCTCAACAGGAGTACCGCCTGAGCTTTGATCCCGATGGGCGTGGGTCCGCAACCTGGCGCTAGCTGGTCAACGATCGTGGTGCTTCGGAATGGGCAAGTCTTGTCCATGGTCGGGCTGGCGTCGCGCAAGAGATGTGCCGCTTGTCATGATCAAACCATCGGGGTTTCTAATTGCCTGATGGTCTGAGTTGACTGAGGGCCCGCCCAAAGAGA
>DASVHW010000342.1 GCA_036382395.1 Candidatus Binatia bacterium
CCGACACCGTTGCCCGCTTCGGGAACGCCGAGCCCACAGCTGAATCCTGGCGCCGACGAACCTGAGGACGAACCCATGGGCGACGAGCCGATGGGTGGAGCCGATCCGGGTGACGAGCCGCCGGGTGGCGAACAGGACTGACGCTCGTGAATCGTGCTGGTGAATCGTGCTCCTTCAGGCAGGGAAGAAGCGCGAGCCACACACGAGGCCTCGGTTTCTTGGTCAGGGCGAGAGCGTGATCTCATCCAGCGCCCGCAGTAGCGCGGCGATCTCTTCGTCCGTACCGACACTGATGCGCAACGCGTGCCGCAGTTCGGGTGTCGGAAAATAGCGAACGAGAATCCCCTTACTTTTCAACCCGAGATAGGTGCGTTCCTGGTCTTGACCGGGGCGCCGCGCCAGGACGAAGTTCGACTGGCTCGGCAGAACGGAGAAGCCTCGTTTTCCGAGCCCTTGGATCAGGTCGGACCGCGTGCGACGAATGCGAGCCACATTGGCCTGCATCCAGGCGTAATCTTCCAGGGCGGCGGTTGCGGCCACGATGCCGAGGCGGCTGACGTTGTACGAGTCTTTGATCTTGAGCAGTTCGGTGATGAGGTCGGGCCCTCCGAACGCCAGCCCGATGCGCATGCCGGCAAGCGAGAAGGACTTGGAAAACGTGCGCAACACGATGACGTTGCCGAACTCCCGCACCAGCGCCAACGCCGTCGTCTCGGCAAAGTCCGCGTACGCTTCGTCCACAACGAGCAGTCCAGGGACCGTCCGTGCCAGGCCGCGAATCAGCTCAATTGCGACCGGAGTGCCGGACGGCGAATTCGGGTGACAGACGAACGTGACCCGGCCCTGCGCCTCGGCCAAGCCGGCGGGAAGTGAGAAATCGTCTGAATAGGGGACGTGTACCAGCTGGCCTTCCTGCAGCGTCACCAATGTGTCGTACAGGCTGTAGGTGGGATACGGAAAGACAACACGGTCTCCCGCGCCAACGCAGGCGCGCAGGATCATGCTCAGCAGCTCGTCCGACCCGTTGCCCACCAAAATATGTTCCCGCTGCAGGCCGTACACGGCCGCGGCCCGGTCACGCAGCATGTTGGCCAGTGGGTCGGGATAGAGCCGCAAGTCGTCATTGACCGCCGCACGGATCGCTGCGATCACCCGGGGCGAAGGAGGATATGGGTTCTCGTTGGTGTTCAGCTTGATGTAGCGTCGATCCTGAGGTTGCTCGCCGGGTACGTAACCGGCCATGGCGGCCACAACGGGGCGCGTGAAGGCACGTTTCATCGTAAACTTTTGCTATCAGATTACGGAGTTCCAGGACAACTCCTCCCGGAGGTTCACTCCCCGTGAATTGCGGCGGCGGTCCAACCCCGGCACAATATGCCGTGTGTCCGCCGAACAACTGATCGCGCTCGAAGCCGCCCTGACGGAGCTGAGTACGCTCTACTCGGTGGCCAGGGGCTTTGCCGCGCTGCGACAACGTGCCGAGGAGGACTTGCTGCCACGCCTGCTCGAGTTGGGCAGTAGGCTGCGCGGTCTGCTGCGAGCGGCGCAACTTTCTGAGGGTGAAATCGAGCGGGCGGCGGAGGAGATCATTACGCTGCGTTCGTTGTGGCATTCGGAGCTGGAACAGCTGCGCACGTCACCGGTGTACCAGGAGGCCCGGGCGGCATGGGCAGCCGATCGCCAGGGAGATCTCGCGCGCCTGGTGCCGCTCCTCTTCGCCGGGCTGGTGATCGTGCGTCCCGCTCCCTCACTCTTCTTCCCTGTCTCTCCATCAACCGGGCGGCGCCGGCCGGGGAGCAGCCCATTTCTCAGTGCGGCCGAGTGCGCCGACCGGATTGAGCAGCTGCTGAGCGCCGGCATTGAACCGGAGGACCGCGGCGCGGAATGGTGGGATCGCGACCTGCCGTATGTGACCTGCGCGGATGATCCCGCTGCGTTGGACACGCCGATTGCGTTGCGGCTGGCGGCGCCGGATGTCCGCGTCACCGTCTTCGGCTCAGCCGATGAGCCCACGTTTCGTATCTTCACGCCGCGGCTGCGTGCGGCGATGTCCGTCGTCTTGGCCGCCGAGGTCACGGACGAATGGTGGCAGGCGTACGACGAATCGTACGAATCGTTTCGTCAGGCCTTGAAGAGCGAACTCGCAACTGGCGGTGGCTGCGGGTGAGCGGGTGCGCGGAGATGCCTCCGCGGTTTACCCGTTCACCCGCAGCCGTGCCGCTAGAACTGGTACGTCAATTTGATCCCGGTCTCGTCACGGCTATTGAGCCGGCCGCCAACGAACCACGGATCATTGCTGGGGGCCTTGCTGCCATAAGTCATGTAGAACTTCTGCTGGAACTGGATGATGAAGTTGTTTGAGTAGTAGTAATCGATGTTGTAGGCGACTTCGTTATTATCGTTTACCGGATCCCACGCGTCGGCGATGAACGGCACGATCGTTCCAGAGCGGTAGAAAGAGGTGGCGGCGAGAGTGACGAGGTGCTCCCAGCGGTGGACGACGTCGCCGAGGTCCGGCGACTTGCCCAAGCACCTCACCCCGTCCACACAGTTCCCGGCTTGGATACGCTCCATGAGGCCGCCATACTGCCCCGATTGCCAGGTCCCGAATCCCTGGCTGCCCGATCCAGCACCGGCCGGCGTGAAATATGGAGTGTTGCTGGCGCCGGAGTTGCCGCGCAGATAGCTGACGTTGCCGGGTAGGTAGCTCCAGAAGAACTGACCGGTGATGAACCAGGTGGCCTTGTCGTTCAGGAATCGAATCCAGGTCGGACGGTCGAAGCCGATCATGCCGGCCCAGGTGTCGCGCACGTCGGCGCCCTGCGTCGCGACGCCGCTGGGAG
>DASVHW010000343.1 GCA_036382395.1 Candidatus Binatia bacterium
GTTGTCGTACGACAGGAGATTGGTATGGTCGTAGCGGAATCCCAGCGAGTTTAGCTGGCCGGTGGTACGAAAATCGGGTCGCCGCTTGTCCTTGAAGCTGCCGTCCAAGGCCTGAACGCCGTAGAAGGCGTACAGATTGTGAGAATACGTGGTGACATCGATCGGCGTCCCCCAGTGGTATCGCCCTCCAGCGGTGAAGCCGACGCTGCGGTTGGTATAGAACGCGGCCAGGGCGAGATCTTTGCGGTAGTCGTAACGGGCGCGGCCGACCACCAATCCTGAAATGCCGAACTCGGTCGAGCTGATTTCCACTTCGGCGGTGTCCAGCACGATCTGCGGCTCCGGCGGTACGTAGTTATCGTCGCGGCGCTCTTCGATCAGCTTACGATCAGGGTCGATCACGGCTTGGCACACACGGTACGGAGTGTCGGCGGCGAGCTGTCCGAGGTCGCCGACGCCGTTCCAATGGACGTCCACGTACCGCCCGCCCAGGCTACGCAGCCGGATGGTGACCGGCTCCGTGATCGGGCGTGACGATTCACGCCGAACGCTGACCGTGCTGCGGTACCCCGGCGGTGCCGGCTGATGCGACTCGACCGCGTCGAGGCGGTAGTTGAGCGCCGGGTAGGGCTGCAGCCACTGGACGAAAAACCAGTCCAGGTCGCGGCCGCTGGTCTCCGCGGCGCACTGGCGAAACGGCGTGGCCGCCGCGGCGCAGCCCTCGACAACGGCGTCGAATACGGGTTCGCCGAGCAGCTCACGCAGCTTGCCCAAGATGACGCGGCCCGGTGGCAGCCCGCTGTTGAACGTGGAGATCTCCGTGTGCAACGGATCGGCGACGCGCGCGCGCTCGAAGAACGCTTCGACGAACGGGATCTTCGGCACGTTTTCGAAGCGGTCGACGATGGCGAAGATGTTCAACAGCTCGATCCAGCCTTGCACGCTGCGGGTTCCAGGGTGCGCCTGCTTGACGAAGCGTTGCGCCAGGACGTGCGACAGCCCCTCCTCCACCCACGGGTAATCGGCTGTGGGCTCCCTGCGATCCGAGTGTGGCCGCAGCAGCGCGGCATAGACACTCTGGGCTACCTGCAGCTCGTGGAACGGCCGCAACAGCCAATGCACTTTGAGGGCGCGATCGGAGATGAGCACGGCACCTTCGCCGGGTGCCGTGAGGTTCACACGCATGGGCGCCTGCACCACGACCAGCTCATCCGGCGGGCCAGGTACGCCGGCGGGACGGCGTGCCACAATGTCGCGCAACGTGGCCAGCACGATGTCGGAAAAAGGAGGCTCGGGGCTGATCCGCGAGACCCGGCGTTCCGGCCGCTGGAAGAAGACGATCCGCGTGCCACTACTTTCGGTCTCTGCCCGCAATAGTGTTGGGGCGGCGACCAGGGACAGGTAGTGCACGCCGGGAATGCGGACATTGACGAACGGCTGGTGTGCAAAGTGCCGGCCATTGAGGACCATCTCGAGGTCGCGCGGCAGCGTAAGATGCACGTCGAAATCCGCTCGCGGGGGCGGCCAATCCGTGCGCCAGGCGCCCTCGTCATCGAGCCCGGCGAGATACGGATACCAGCCGCCGTTCATCGTCAGCTGCTGTTCGAACTCGCCGAAGCTGCCGAAGCGGTGCGGAACCCGGGCGCGGAAGCGGAGGGTGATGGTGCGCATCATGCCCGGCGCTAACGGCGCCATGGCCAGGCGCACGACAGTACCGTCGGGCAGACCGGGCTGGTGCAGCGGCTCAACCGCGACCACCGCTTCGGCGTCACGCGCCTCCAGCACCTCCATCGAGGCCGGATCGAAATCCTGCTCCGGATAGATGAACGGTCGGTTGACGTCGTTGACGCCCGCGTCGTTGACGCCCGCATCCGGCACCGAGAAGCGGTTGGGGAACAGGAACAACACGGCCTCGCGCAGCGTCCGCGCGCTGGTGTTGGTGAATGCCACCTCGACCGTGCCGTCGATCTGCGGAGCCGTCAGAGAGATCGAGGCCCGCAGCCGGTACGCTGGCATCAACTCTGCCTGCACCGGGATGGCAAGCATCCGAGCGGGCCGCAGGGGAGTGATGAGCGCGAGCGCCGCCGTCCAGAGGACCGTTCGGCAGGCCCGATTCCCCATCATTCCCTATCCTCTGCCAACGCGGCTGCGTGCAACACGCGTCACGAGCCGCTGAAGTACACCTTCTCCTTGCCTTCCAGCATAGCGGGGGTGACCACGTAGGTGCCCCCGAGTGACGCGTTCCAGATGGCTTTCGTCACGTCCGTGTCTCCGCCCGTCAGCAGCCAGCCGAATGCCCCAGTGACCGCCCCGACGCCGGCGTAGGCAAGTTTAGCCGGAACGTAGAGGAGATCCGTGGCGACTGTTCCCACCCAGACGATGGCGGGATGTCCCCCACCGGCTTCGCTGCCCTCAGCACTCTCGGCGGCAAGTACACCCCCACTCAGGAAAAGCATCCCAACCCATGCCACAAGCACTTTCGCCCGTCTGCTCATAATCGCCATCCTCCGACAACCACACGCCAACGTGAAAAGCTGCCTAGCGATATACCAGACCTGGCCCACATCGGACCAGTCCACCCCGCCAGCGAA
>DASVHW010000344.1 GCA_036382395.1 Candidatus Binatia bacterium
GGATAGCGGAAACACCCTCTTACGTTAGCAGTGCTTGAAGCGACCTCGATGGCCTTGGTGCACCCGGAGATATTCGACGACAAAGAGGTGGCGATGGTCTATGTCGCCGGTCGCTTGAAGGAAGGTAAGCGGGTCGAGCAAGTCTTGTCGGACAACGCCATCGACTACGCCGTCGACATCGAACCGTTTCAGGGCCGCGTGCTCGGCATTCTTCCGGTAGAGTACGAAGGTATCGGGTTCTACGTCCTCTCTGATCAGGCAGAATTCTGCCGTCGTGTGCTGCGCGAGGCGGATCTGGTACAGGGCCTGGTGGAGGAAACTCTTGATTGAGGCGGCTAGGCTCCAGTGAGTAAGTGCAAACAGATCGCACCGACCCGCGATCGCCGTCCACGACTGATCGAGTATACGTTGCCGGGGGGATGGAAAGTCTTGGCCGGTCGTACCGATGCCGACAACGATTACGTTAGCCTCACGGTCGCCAGACCTGACGATTGGTGGTTTCACGTTCGCGGGATGCCCGGCAGTCATGTCATCCTCCAGTGCCCGCCGGGCGCAGAGCCCGATCGCGAAACACTCAAACGCGCCGCCGCGGTGGCGGCGTACCATAGCAAAGCTCGGGAAGCCGGTGTCGTGGCGGTCTCGTGCACGCGAGCCCGTTACGTAACCAAGCCCCGCGGCGCGCCAGTGGGCACCGTGCAGATCCGCAAGGAAGTTGTGCTGAAGGTCCGCCCGGCCCCGGGCGAAGCGGTGGCAGCGGATGCGAACGATCCAGCTTAACCCGCTCCTGCGGTGGAGGCGCTTGCGCTGGCTGGATTGAGGCTGACTGGACGGCTCGTTGGGCGCCATGCGCAATCCCTGACTAGACATTCCGCTGGTTGATTACGCTTGCACGTGACCCGTGACCCGTTGACCGCAAAGGCGCACACCTCGTAGACTGCATTCATGGCGGGTGCGGCAATCCCAGTGCCATAGGAGGCTGTCCGCATGGCCGGCGTACTAATTCCTCTACCGGATCGTGATTTCGACGTGACCGAGGTTGCCGTTCCGTGGCGTCTGCTCACACGGGCCGGACATTCCGTGGTCTTCTGCACCGAACAAGGGGGCGTTCCGCCACAAGCCGATCCGCTGCTGCTCACTGGCGTCATCTTCGGCCAGCTCGGGGCGGAGAAGGAAGCATGCGCTTTCTACCGCGAGTTGGAGCAGGCCCCGGAATTCCGCCGCCCCGTATCGTGGGAGGCCATCGACTTCTCCGACTATGACGGGCTGCTCCTACCGGGCGGCCACGCCCCCGGCATGCGCCAGTATCTGGGGTCAGCCCGGCTCCAGGGGCGGGTCGCCGCATTCTTCACGCAGGGACGGCCGGTCGGCGCGATCTGCCACGGAGTGTTGCTGCTTGCCCGGAGCAAGGATCCGTCCACCGGGAAAAGCGTCCTCTACGAAAGAACCACGACGTGCCTGACCAAATACCAAGAGCGGTCCGCCTACCTGATGACTTTCTGGAAGCTGGGGCGCTACTACCGCACTTACGCAGCGTACGTTGAAGATGAGGTCAAGTCGGTGCTCAGCGATCCGGCCCGACAATTCCGGCGTGGGCCGTTGGCCTTCACACGCCGGGACAGTGCGACCGACTCCAGCCGGGCTTTCGTGGTGGTGGATGGATACTATGTGTCCGCACGCTGGCCGGGCGATGCTTATACCTTCGCCCGCGCGTTCCAGCGCTTGCTTGAGCAGCACGTACGCTGACATCGATCCAGAATATGCACGTACGCCTGGCTACACCGGAGCAAGTCAATGCCTGGGCTCCCGAGGTGTTTCACCCGGATGAGTGGACCAAACTAAAGGGCGGAGAGGTTCACTCGTTCGTGAGGTCCTTACCAATCGCCTTTTCCAGCGCGTCGAGACTGGAGCGGGCAGCGAAGACGGTGTCGAGGTAATCGGTCTGGGTGGATGTGTAGGTACGCTCCGCGTCGAGCAGTTCCAGCAGCGAGGCGCCGCCGATGCGGTAGGATTTTTCGGCAGCGTCCACGGTGAGCTTGGCGTGGTCGAGGTAGCCGCTCTCGAACGTGTGCCACAGGCGGCGCGCCGATTGGTAGCGTTCTACGGCGCCGGCAACTTCTTGCGCGATGTCCAGCCGTAACCGCTTGAGGTCCATCTCGGCTTGCCGGACACCGACTCCCGCCTTGGCGATTTCGGCTTGGTTCTGGTTCAGCAGGGGCAGCGGCAGACTGAAGCCGAGTCCCAGTGCGTTACGGTTGTCGCCGGAAATGACGAACTGGCTGTGCGTATAGTCCAGCCCGACGGTCACGTCGGGATAGCGTTCCCGCCGCGCCAAGGTAAGAGCGATCTCCGCCTGATCGCGCGTGCGCTGCAAGGCGAGCAGGTCAGGACGATTCTCCATCGCCAGGTTCAGTACCTGGGCGCTGTCGACCTCGACGTCCGGCGCGCTCAGCCTGCCCGTGGCCTGTACCGCCCGCTCGCCACCGATCAAGCGGCCGAGCAACTGCCGGCGCTCGGCCAACGTGCGGCGCGCCTCTTCCTCTTCAGTCAGGCGCTTCAAATTCTCCAGCTCGATCTTGCGGAACTCAACTTCGGAAATGTCGCCGGTGCGAAAGCGCCGCTCGTTCAGCTCCACGATCTTCTGATAGCGCTCCCGGTTCGCCGAGGTGAATTCGAACAGCCGCGCATCGTGCAAGACGCCATAGAAGGCGTCCTTCACGGTGGAACGCAGCTGCCGCAGCACATCGTGCTCCTGTTCCTTCGCGACGGCAACGCCGGCCTCGGCACCTTCGATACGCAAGCGCCGCTTGCCCCACAGCACCAACGGCTGATCGAGGCGAACGGCGGCGCCGATCGTCTGACCGACCGACAATCCCGGCGGCGTTGTCCGCCCCACCGGGATGTCATCGGTATCCACGCTGAACGTCGGGTTCGCGTAACGCCGCGCAGCCAGGCGCTGGGCTTCAGCCTGCGCGATCTGCAACCGGGCCGCCAACGTGTCCGGATTCTGCTTTTCGAGCAGCTCCAAGGCCTCAGGCAAGGTGACGCGTTCCGGCACCTGCTGGTCAGCGACAGCCGGCGAACACACGCACCAGAGTGTAACCCCCAGGACAACACCGCAAACGAATCGGCGCTTGCCTCCCGACTGATCTCTCCCCTCACCCATTTCCCAGCCTCGCCCCGTCGTGCTCCGGTTGATGCCCGGAGACCCACATATATGCCGCCGGCAGGACCAACAGCGTCAGCAGCGTTGCCGAGATAAGGCCGCCGATCACGACGATGGCCAACGGACGTTGCACCTCGGCGCCGATGGCGTGCGACAGGGCCGCCGGCAGGAAGCCGAAGATCGCCAGCAGCCCGGTCATCAACACCGGCCGCAGCCGCACTTGCGCACCCTGCACCACGGCATCACGCAACGGCAGTCCCTGGCGGCGTAAGTCGTTGAAATAGGCGACCAGCAACACGCCGTTGAGGACAGCGACTCCAAAGAGGGAAATGAAGCCGACACCGGCGGAGATGCTGAAATGCGTACCGGTGATCAACAACGCGAAAATCCCGCCAATCAAGGCGAAGGGCACGTGGACCAGCACCAGGGCCGCATCCCGCACCGAATTGAAGCTGCCGAACAGCAAGATGAAGATAATGAAGATCACGGCGGGAACGATCAACTCGAGCCGCCGCATGGCGCGCTGCTGGTCTTCAAAACGGCCGCTCCACACCAGGCGGTAACCCTCCGGGAGCTGGACGCTTGCGGCCACTTTCCGCTGCGCCTCGGCCACCATTCCGCCCATGTCGCGCCCGCGCACGCTCCACTTCACGGCGACCCGGCGCTGGTTTTCTTCGCGTACGATCTGCGCGAAGCCGGAGGCCGTGTCGATGTGCGCCAGCTGCGCCAGCGGAATGCGCGCCCCACCCGGACTCGGCACCAGTAGGTTGGCCAGCCGCTCCGGTGACTGGCCGTCGCCATCGCTCAGCTTGACGACCAAGGGGAAGCGGCGCTCGCCCTCGAGTATGTCGGACACCCGCTTGCCCGCCGTCGCCGTCTCGATGGCGTCCTGCACATCGGTCACCGTGATCCCGTAACGGTTCGCCTGCTCGCGGTCGATGGGGATGCGCAATTGCGGCTGCCCGGTCAAATGATCGTAGTCGAGGTCGTGCACGCCCTTGATCTTCGCCAACACCTGCGTGATGGCTTCAGCCTTCTCCTGCAGCACATTCAAGTCCGGGCCGAACACCTTGATTGACAACTCGCCTTTCACACCGGACATGGCCTCGTCGACGTTGTCCTTGATCGGCTGGGAGAAGTTGAACGTCACGCCGGGGAAAATCGCGAGCCGGTCGGTCATGGCGTCGATGAGGGCATTCTTATCGTGCGTGGTGGTCCACTGCTCCCGAGGTTTCAGCCCGACGTACAACTCCGCGTTGTCGGGCCCGTTCGGATCCGTCCCGTCATCAGGCGAGCCGAGCTGCGAAACGACCGTGCGCACCTCAGGGAACTTCAGCACAATATCCCGCATCTGTCTGACATACCGCTCCGCGCCTTCGAGCGAGATGCCGATGGGAAGCTTGGCGCGCACCCAGATATCGCCTTCGTCCAACTCGGGAAGGAATTCGCTGCCCAAAAACGGCACCGCGGAAAAGCTGAGCCCCAGCAGCGTCAGCGCGATCACCATGGTCAGCCGCGGGCGCTCCAGCGTCCAGTGCAAGCCGGGAACATAGAGGCGCCGCGCCCACCTCAGAATGGCGCTGTCGTGCTCGTCGGAAACGTGCCGTAGGGCAAACGAGCACAACACCGGAATGGTCGTCAGCGTCAGCACCAGCGCCCCGAGCAAGGCGAAACAGATCGTTGACGCCATGGGAATGAACATCTTCCCCTCGACGCGCTGGAAGAACAGGATCGGGAGGTACACGGTGATGATGATGAGGACGGAGAAGAAGATCGGCGACCCGACCTCGCGGGCGGCAGCATAGATCGTCGGCCGGATGCGGGCGCCGGCCACGTGGTGGACGGCGAGATGGCGATAGATGTTCTCCACCATCACCACGGCGCCGTCGACGATGATGCCGAAGTCGATGGCGCCGATGGAGAGGAGGTTGGCGGAGATGCCGCGCACGTCCATGCAGGCGAAGGCGAACAGCAGTGACAGCGGGATGGTGAGCGCGACGATGAGCGCGCTGCGGATGTTGCCGAGGAACAGCATCAGAATGACGCTGACGAAGAGCGCGCCTTTGAGCAGGTTCTCTTCCACCGTGCGCACGGTGGTGTGCACCAGATGGCTGCGGTCGTAATACGGCTGAATGGTCACACCGGCAGGCAGGATGTCGCGCAACTCGGCCAGCTTGGCTTCGACACGCTGCAGCACCACCGATGCGTTCTCGCCTTTGCGCATGAGGACGATGCCTTGTACGAGATCGTCATCGTGGTCGCGGCCGAGAATGCCGAGACGGATGGCGTGGCCGATGGCGGCGTGGCCGATGTCCTTGACACGAATCGGTGTGCCGTCATGCGCAGCGACGACGACGTTGTCGATATCCGTGGTGGACTCCAGCAAGCCGAGACCACGCACCATGTAGGCATAGTCGCCCTGCGGGATGTAGCTGCCGCCGGCATTGGCGTTGCTGGCCGCCAGCGCGTCGAATACCTGCTTGAAGGTGAGGTCGTGCTGCTTGAGCTTCGCCGGATCGAGCAGGACCTGGTATTGTTTGAGCCCGCCGCCCCAGCTGACGACATCCACCACCCCGGGGACTTGGCGAAAGCGGCGTTCGAGCACCCAATCCTGCAGCGCCTTCAGCTCCACCAGGCTCAAGGTGTCGCTCTTGATCGTGTAGCGCAGGATCTCACCGATCGATCCGCTCAGCGGCCCGAGGTCCGGATCGACGCCGGGCGGCAAGGACGCGAGATGGATGCGTTCCAAGACCTGCTGGCGCGCGAAGTAATCGTCAGTCCCATCTTCGAAAATGGCCCGCACGACGGAGAGGCCGAAGATCGAGGTCGAGCGCACCGCGGTCAGGTGCGGCGTGCCGTTGATCTCGTTCTCTATGGGGATGGTCACGAACTTCTCGACCTCCTCCGCGGCATGCCCAGGGAACAAAGTGATGATCTGCACCTGGACGTCCGACAACTCGGGGTAGGCTTCGATGGGCAAGCGGGTGAAGGCAAGCACGCCCCAGCCCACCAGCAAGATAGTGAGCGCGGTGACCACGAACCGTTGCTCGAGAGAGAACGCGATGAGGCGGTTGATCATCGCAGCTAACTGTTGGCCTGGCGCTCCGCCTCGGCCTTGAGCAGGATGGAGCCTTCGGTCACCACACGGTCTTCAGCGGAAAGACCCTCGGTGATGATGATCCGGCCCTCCGATCTGGCGCCCAAGGTCACGCGGCGACGGATGAACCGACTGTCCGCCACCGCCACGAACACGTACGGCTGGTCCGACCCTTCGCCATGGACCGCGGCGAGCGGGGCAGTGAGCACGGTGCTGTTGCCTTCGGTGCGAATGGTCGCGGTGACGAACATCTCCGGCTTGAGGAGCAGCCCGCGATTGTCAACCGTGAGCCGCACCTTCACCGTCCGGCTGGTGGGATCCACGGTGTCGCCGACGTAATCGATGTGTCCCTGGAAGTGTTCCTGAGGCCAGGCGGCGGCTTGGACGTTGACCTCTTCGCCGGCACGGATCAACGGCAGGTCCTTTTCGTACACGTCGGCGGTCACCCACAGCTCACCGAGGTCTGCCAGCACGTACAGCCGCTGTGCGGGATCGCCGCCCACCATCTGCCCCAACGTCAGCGTGCGCTCCACGACCGTGCCGCGGATGGGTGCGCTCAGGTTGAATTGCGACTGCACATGCAGGGCATCGAGGGGCCGATCGAGCTCCGCATCCGTCAGGCCGAGTGAGAGCAGGCGTTCGCGCGTGCGGCGCGCATCGGTCTTCGCTTTCAAATATTCGTCTTCGGCCTTCTGAACATCCTTGCGCGCCATGGCCTTGGCATCCCACAACTGCCGAGCCAGGTCATGCGTCCGCTGGGCAAGAAGCAGATCGGCACGCGCTTTGATGAACTCTGACGAGGCGGCGCCCACGTCCGGGCTGTCGATCACCGCCAGAACCTGCCCCGCCTCCACATGCTGCCCGGGACCGGCACGGATTGCGGTGACGCGCCCAACCAAGGGCGACGAGACGTAACTCAGCCGCTCCTGATTGAACCCAACTTTCCCGGAGGTGCGAACGGTGATGGTCTCGACCCTGGCATCCACAGACTCGATGCGGATCTGCCCGCTGCGTAACAGTTCCTCACTCAGGCGCAGCTCGCCAGGCACACGGGCGCCGCCACTGTTGCCGCTGACGTCGGCCTCGTGGCAGCCCAGAAGGCACGCGACGAAGATGATCCACACTCCCAGAGTTCTCATATGCAAAAGTGCGCTTAGGTTGGGTGAACGGCACGAAGACACCACACTCAGTTCAAGCAAGCCACATTCCACCCAATCCGAAGCTCGGCGCCAGCAACAAACGAACCTAGTCTTGGCAAATCATACTCTTGCGACGCCGGGCGGCGTCTCGTTATATTGACAGCCTGTCTTGATTTCATGACATCAAGCGGCGAAGATGGTTAGCCCGTGATTCAGGTAAATGGTTTTGTTCAAGTCTCATGGCTGTCATCGCAGCGCGACAGGCGCGTTCCGCGCCGCCGGCACGCTACAATTAGCTCTAGTACGTTCCATTGGGTATGGGCGTTGCAGGACATCGTTCCGAATTTCCCATGTTAGGCAAGCTTGCCACGTTTGTTGATGCCTCCATCGGTCGGCGCCTCGCGCTCGGCATGAGCACGATGTTACTGGCGGTGCTGGCGGTTTCCACTGTGTTTTTTGTTCGTGCCGAGCGCCGCGAGATGGAGGAGATCCTCGCCGAGAAAGGGAAGACGGCGATCAACATCACGAGTCCGCGGATCGCTCGCTTCCTCACCACGGGAAACGAGCGGGCCATCGCCGATGAGCTGGCTCCCGTGATCGAGGACCGTGATTTCGACTACGCCTACGTCTTTGACGAGACGCACGTGCTCGCGGAAGCCAGCGATCCAGGCATGTCCCGGGGCTCGCAAATCTTGCTCCCGCCACTCACTAGTCTACGGCCGCGACACTCCATCGTGCGCGTAGCCGACAATTACATGGAGGTCTTGACCCCGATCATCGTGGACGGAAAGACCGTTGCGGGGCTGGGGCTCGGGGTGTCGCTCGATCTCCTGACACGGCAGGGGCAACGGATTCGCCTCCGCCTGCTTCTGGTGACCGCCGGGCTGATGACGACTGCCCTGGCGTTCATCTACTGGTGGACACAGAAGACCGTGCAGCCTCTGCTGGAGCTGACCCGCAGCGCAGAACGTCTTTCGGAAGGCGATCTGAGCGTACGCGTGCCGGTCTCCGGCCCGGACGAGGTCGGCACACTGGCCGCCACTTTCAATCACCTCGCCCTCTCTCTCGAGCGCACATTGCAGGAGAAGGACGGCGCCTTGCACGAAGCCAATCGCCTCTACCGCAACCTCAAGATCGCGCGCGCACGCTTGGGGCAAGCCGAGCGCCTGAGCGCCGTCGGCATGCTGGCGGCTGGAATCTCGCACGAATTGAACAATCCGCTCGGCATCATCCTCTCCACCGCCGGCAACTTGCGCGAGGGGCTGGGCACCGACAGCCCCTGGGCGGAGGATGCCGCCATCATCGAGGGTGAAACCCAGCGCTGCCGGCGCATCATCCAGGGCCTGCTGAACTTCGCCGCCAGCGGCGAGAGTCATCCGCTGGAGGTGGATGTGAACGCGCTGCTGCGGGAAACCTTCGCCTTGGCCGTACACGATGCGCGGGCCCGTGGGCTCAGCGCCGAGTGGGCATTAGACCCCCAACTCCCTCCACTCTGGGTGGACCCGCGACAAATGCAGCAGGTCTTCCTCAATCTGCTGTTGAACGCCGCCGATGCCATGGAGGGGTCCGGTGTGGTCCGAATGCACACGGCAGAATCGATCGAAGGAGGCCGCCGCCGGGCCGTGATTCAGTTTCGCGACCACGGATGCGGCATTGATCCCGCGGACCTCGACCACATCTTCGACCCATTTTACACCACCAAGAAAGGCGGGGCTGGGTTCGGACTCGGCCTTGCGGTCAGTTACGGCATCATCACCTCATACGGGGGCGAAATCTCGGTGACGTCGGATCTTGGCCGTGGCAGCGTGTTCACCATCGTTCTCCCGGCGCAACGCGACTCGGCCCGTGCGGAAGCAACCAGTCAGGTGAGATGACATGCGTTGCTCGATGCTCATACTCGATGACGAGATCAACTTGTGCCGCTCGCTCAGCCGCGCGCTGCAGCGTGATGATCTTCACGTCGATGCGTTTACCAGCCCGGCGGAAGCGGTCGAGGCACTGAGCCGCAACTCCTACGCCTTGGCGCTGGTGGACCTGCTCATGCCCGACATGGGCGGATTGGACTTCCTGCGGGAGGTGCGCCGGCTCAGCCCGGACACCGTCGTGGTCATCATGACGGCGTACGCCACTATTCAGACAGCGGTCGAAGCCATGCGCTCCGGGGCCTTCGACTACTTGCAAAAGCCGTTTACCAATGAGGAGGCCCGCCAACACGTGGACCGGGCGGCGCAGCATTTCCAGCTGCTGCAGGAAAACCGCAACCTGCGCGGCCAACTCGCCAGCCGCTACGGCATGAGCAACATCGTCGGCGTCAGCAAGCCCATGCAAGAAGTGTTTCGTGTCGTCGAACGCGTTGCCAACTCCAGCGCTACCGTGCTGATCACCGGCGACAGCGGCACGGGCAAAGAACTCATCGCCCGCGCGCTCCATACGCAGTCGGGACGCAGCACCGGACCGTTCGTGGCCATCAACTGCGGCGCCATCCCTTCGGAGCTGCTCGAGAGCGAACTCTTCGGATACGAAAAGGGGGCCTTCACCGGCGCCCACAGCAGCAAAAAGGGGCTGGTGGAGCAAGCCGACGGCGGGACCTTGTTCCTCGATGAGGTGAGCGAGCTGCTGCCGCGCCTGCAGGTCAAGCTGTTACGCGTCCTGCAGGAGCGCGAATTGCAGCGTGTCGGCGGCGACCGCGCCATCAAGGTTGATATCCGGGTTATTGCCGCCACCAACGCCGACTTGACGGAACGCATCCGCAGCGGGGACTTTCGTTCCGACCTCTTTTACCGGCTCAACGTCATCTCCGTACGCATCCCGCCGCTGCGCGAACGGGTCGATGACATCCTACCGTTGGCGCATCATTTTCTCCGCAAGTACGACAACCCGAATCGCATCACGGGATTCGATGCCGTCACCGCGCAGATCCTGCGCCGCTACCCATGGCCGGGCAACGTCCGTGAACTGGAAAATGTGATCGAGCGCGCCACGCTGCTGGCCAAGGGGGAGGAAGTCACCGCGGCGGACCTGCCACCTGAATTGCACGCCGGGGTGGAGGTCGACCGTTCAGCTCCCGCCGGCAAGAGCCTGAGTGCCGCGCGCGAAGACTTCGAGCGCTATTTCATCCTGGAATGCCTGCGGCGCCACCACGGCAACGTCAGCCAGGCGGCCCGAGAGGCCGGCCTCCATCGGCAGAATTTCTACCAAAAGCTGCACAAGTACGGCATCCAGCGCAAAGATTACATGATGTAAGTCGGCCTACGATTTGAATTCCGGCGGGCTTTATGGTTTGTGGTTCGCTGTAAGTATTCGCCCGCCCGAGGACACATTGGTGCCGAACGTCCCATCACTGCCCCGCGCCCAGGCGCCCGTCGGAGATCCCGCCTCCGAACCAACCCCTGGGGCCGTAGCCATCTCCGTCGTCATTCCCATATTCAACGAAGCGGATAACCTGGAGCTGTTGCACAAGCGACTGACGCAGACGCTGGTGCAGCTCGGTCGCCCGTACGAGGTCTGGTACGTTGATGACGGCAGCCGTGACGGGTCGATCGATATTCTGCGTTCGTTCGCCTCTGCCGACAGCCGGGTCGCCGTCATCGAACTCACCCGCAATTTCGGGCAGCACGCGGCCGTCCTCGCCGGCTTCGCCGCCGCGCGGGGAGACATCGTGATCACGCTGGACGGCGATCTGCAGAACCCGCCCGAGGAGATTCCCCGGCTGGTGGCCAAGCTGGAAGAAGGATACGAAGTGGTCGGCGGCTGGCGCGAGCACCGTCACGACCCCGCCTACCGGCGTGCGGCTTCGGATCTGATCAACCATCTCACGTCGCTCACCGTGGGCGTCAAGATGAACGACTACGGCTGCATGTTGCGCGCCTATCAGCGCGGCATCGTGCGGCAGATCATCGAGTGTGACGAACGGTCCAGCTTCATCCCGGCATTGGCCAACTCGCTCGCCAAGCGCACGGCCGAGATCGAAGTGGGGCACTCGGACCGATGGAGCGGAAGCTCCAAGTACAGTTTGCTGAAGCTCATGCGGCTGTCGTTCGATCTGATCACCGGATTTTCGCTTCTGCCGATCCAGATGGTGAGCCTCCTGGGCATCATCGTCGCCATGGCCGGCATGGGGTTCGGCGTCTTCTTACTGGTGCGGCGCCTGTTCGTCGGCCCGGAGAGCGAAGGGGTCTTTACTTTGTTCGCCATCCTGTTCGTCTTCATCGGCGTCTTGATCCTGGCCGTCGGCATGGTGGGCGAGTATGTCGGCCGCATCTATCTCGAGGTGCGCCGGCGGCCAACCTATCGCATTCGGGCAATACATCAGCGCGCCCGGTGAACGTGATGCGTTCGGTAGTGTTTGCGTACCACGATATCGGTTGCGTCTGTCTGCAGGAACTCCTGAATGGCGGGGCAACTGTCGCCGCGGTCATCACGCATGAAGACGACCCGAAGGAGGAGGTCTGGTTCCGCTCGGTCCGCCAGCTGGCGGAAGCACATGGAGTGCCGGTGTTTGCGCCTGACAACGTCAACACGCCCGAATGGGTCGGCCGGATCGCCGCGTCGCAGCCCGATTTTCTCTTCTCGTTCTATTACCGCAAGATCCTCGGCAAGGAGATCCTCGCGCTCCCCTCACGTGGGGCGCTCAACCTGCATGGATCGCTGCTGCCCAAGTACCGCGGCCGGTGCCCGGTGAACTGGGTGCTCATCCACGACGAGCGCGAAACCGGCGTGACCCTGCACTACATGGAAGAGAAGCCCGATCGCGGCGACATCGTGGCGCAGCGCGCCGTGCCGATCACGGACGAGGACACCGCGCTGACGCTGTTTCACAAGATGACCGATGCCGCCGCGGCCTTGATGCGGGAGACGTACCCGTTGCTGTGCGCGGGGCACGCTCCGCGCCGGCCGCAGGAGCACGCGCTGGCCAGTTACTTCGGGGGCCGCAAGCCGGAGGATGGTCGCATCGACTGGGCGCAACCGGCTCGGGCGGTCTTCAATTTGGTGCGTGCGGTCACCCACCCCTACCCCGGCGCTTTCACTACGTGGCAAGGTCAACGACTGTACGTCTGGGAAGCGCATCCGCTACCCGGAGCAAATCGCGTGGCGCCAGCGGGGACGGTGGTGTCGACTCAACCCGAGTTGCAGGTCCAAACGGGAACCGGCTCCGTCCGGTTGACTCGTATTCAGCTCGGCGACGACCCCGAACTGCTGGGAGCAGACTGGGCTCGGCGCTATGGGATCAAAGAAGGAGTGCGCTTCATATGAAGGTGTTGATTACTGGCGGCGGCGGATTCGTGGGCTCGCATCTGGCCGATGCGTTACTCGCGCGCGGAGACGATGTCTCCATTCTCGACATGGGAACGGTGAAGAAGGTGCGCCACCTGATGGGCAATCCCGCGTTCCATTACATTCGCGACAGCGTCCTCAACCTGGAGATCTTGGAGGGGCTCATCGCCAAGTCCGACCTCGTCTACCATCTGGCCGCGGTCGTCGGGGTGGAATACTACGTCGGCGACCCATACGAGGTCCTCAACGTCAATGTGAACGGCACACAAAACGTCCTCAAGCTGGCCTTCAAGCACCAGAAGAAGGTTGTGTTCAGCTCCACCTCCGAGGTCTATGGGCGCAACCCCAAGGTGCCCTGGCAAGAAGAGGATGATCGCGTGCTCGGCTCAACGCGGATCGACCGCTGGTGTTACTCCACCTCGAAGGCCGTCGGCGAACACTTCTGCTTCGCCTACCATCGCATGGGGCTGCCGGTCACCATCACCCGCTACTTCAACGTCTACGGACCGCGTCTCGACCAGCTCGACGTCGGCCGCATCATCACCATTTTCATGGGGCAGGTGTTGCGCAACGAACCGCTGACGGTCATCGGGGACGGCACCCAAACCCGCTGCTTCACGTACATCGACGACGCGATACGGGCAACGATAGCGGCCGGTGTCGCGCCAGGCACCGACGGGGAGGTGTTCAACATCGGCACCGCCGTCGAAACCAGCATCGCCGACTTGGCCCGTCTGATGATCGAGATCGCTGGCGCCAAGTCGACGCTCAAGTTCGTGTCGCAAGAATCGGTATACGGCTCCAGCTACGAAGACATTCCCCGCCGCGTGCCCGATACCACCAAGACGGAGAAGGTGTTGGGCGTGCTGGCCAATACCTCCCTGCGGGAGGGCCTGGCGCGCACGATCGAGTGGTTCCGTAGCACTTCACTATAGCCGTGAGTGCGATTCAGCTGGCATTGAAAGTTGACGTGTGCACCCACGCCGGCATGAAGCACGGCGTGCCTGCGCTCATGCGTCTGTTCGATGACTTCGGCATCCGCGCCAGCTTTTTCGTGTCCTGCGGGCCGGATCACTCCGGACGCGCCATTCGACGCATCTTCCGCCGCGGCTTCCTGGCCAAGATGCGGCGCACCAGCGCCGTCAGCATGTATGGCTGGCGGACCATCCTCTATGGGACCCTCTTACCCGGCCCGCAGATCGCACGCTCGTGTCCGGACACCATGCGGACCCTCGCCCGCAGCGGCCACGAAATCGGCATGCACGGCTATGACCACGTCTATTGGCAGGACCGTTTACCCGGCTTGTCGGCAGCGGCGGTGCGGGCGGAAATCGAACGGGGACGCGCCGTCTTTCGCGAGGTGTTGGGTGAGGAGCCGCGGGCCTTCGGCGCGCCCGGATGGCAATGCACCCCGGCGAGCTTTGCCAGCGAGGACGCGGCGAACTTCGCTTACCACAGCGACACGCGCGGGTTTTCGCCGTTCATCCCCGAAATGGATGGGCAACGCTTTCGCACGCTGGAGATCCCCACGACGACACCGACACTGGATGAGACGTACGGTGAAGCCGGAACCACCGCACGCGAACTGACCGCCTTCTACCGGCGGCAATTCCATCCCGGCCTGAACGTGCACACGGTGCACGCCGAGATGGAGGGTATGCCGCACCTGCCGCTGCTCCGCGATCTGCTCGAGGCCGTGCGTGATGAGGCGCGATTCACGCGGCTGATCGATGTCGCCGAACAGATGGGCTCGGCACCGGTCGCGCCTGTGGTCGTGGGTCCGATCGCGGGACGGGCGGGGACAGTGGCCTGGCAAGAGCACACGCCATGAGTCACGTGGTCGTGCCCATGTCCGATGAGGGCATTTCCCTCGATGCCTTGACCTACCGAAGGGCGCTGCGCCTACCGCGCTGGGGGGTATGGACTTTCAGCCTCGCCATCGTGCTGACGTACTCGTGCCTTCTCGGTGGGTACGGCCTGGGTGAACCAGACGAACCGCGATACGCCGAGATCCCGCGGGAAATGATCGAGCTGGGCGATTGGGCCACCCCCCACCTGAACTACGTGAAGTATTTCGAGAAGCCCCCGTTCGTCTACTGGCTGACCGCCATCAATTTCACGGTGTTCGGCACCAGTGAATTTGTAGCGCGCTTGTGGCCGGCACTGTTCGGACTGATCGGCATCGTCATGGTGCAGCGGCTGGGGCGGTCGATGTACGGCGTGTGGACCGGCTACGCCGCGGCGGCGGTGCTGGCCGCCAGCCCGTTCTATTTCGGGCTGAGCCAGATATTGATCCTCGATATGCCACTGACGGCATTGATGACCCTCGCGCTCGGCGCATTTTGGTTTGCCTACCGCGGCGTCCGGCATCGGTGGGCGTTGGTGCTGCTCCTCTATGCCGCCACGGCATGTGCCGTATTGACGAAGGGGCCGGTGGCAGCGCTTTTGAATGGCGGCATCATCGTCGCCTTCCTGGTGCTGCGTAGCGAATGGTCAGCGTTGCGGTGGCTCCTGTCCCCGCTCGCCATCGTCCTGTTCGTGGTGATCACGCTGCCGTGGTTCATGCTGGTGAGCCAGCGCAACCCCGAATTCCTCAACTTCTTCATTGTCGACCAGCACCTGCGTCGCTTTCTCAGCCCGAACGAGCATCAGCAAGGCCCATGGTTTTTCATTCCGATCGTGTGGGGTGGCATGTTGCCGTGGAGCGGTTTCGTCCTGTTCGCTCCGAGCCTGCTCCGGCAATTCGTCGCTCGCCTGCTGCAGCGGCGCGTCTCCCCCGCCACGCTGTTCTGTGTTGTGTGGAGCGGTGTGATCTTCGCCTTTTTCAGCCTCTCCGGTTCCAAGCTCGCAACCTACATACTGCCGATGTTCTGCCCGTTGGCGATTCTGGCCGCGCGTTTCTTCCAGCGGGTCCTCGAAGAAGGCCAGGTGCAGGTCCTCGTCCGCGGATGTGTCGCCCTCCTCATCCTAGCGATCCTTGCAGCGCTAGGAGGAGCCGTTGCCGGCGCGGTCGTCGATCTGCCGCAGGCCGGGCTCATCGTCCCACGAACTTACCTCGGCGCATGCATCGTCGCGGGGTTTGCCGGCACAGCCCTCGTCCTGGTTCGCCGTCAGGCCTGCCAGGCCAGCTTTGTTGCATTGCTCTTGGGGATGCTGGCACTGCAAGCCGTTGCAATCAGCGGGCGTGAGGTCGTGCCGCAGTATCGGGCTTTAGGCATGGCTATTCGCCAGCAGGCACAGCCGCAGGATCAGGTCATCCTCTACAACCACTACGTCCAGGGCATCCCGTTCTATGCCGAACGGCGGGTCGTGGTGGTGGGTGGCCGTGGCGAGCTGGATTTTGGCAGCCACCAGGGCGATCAGAGCGCGTTCTTCTGGAACAGTGACCAATCGCTCTTGGATGCGTGGCAATCGCCTCGGCGCGTCTTTCTGGTCATCGACCGTCTGGAATTGGATCCGTTGCGGCCGCGGCTCGATCCTGCGCCTCGGCAAATCGCCGCCAAGGGCAAGAAGGTCGTGATCGTGAACTTTGCTCGTTAACCGAGGAGCGACACGCACACCATGGTCGATTCCATAGAAGTCGCGCCAGCAGCCACCCCCGTCGAAACCGTGGCCACGGAGACTCGCGTCGAAGCAGCGGCGGCGGCACACCCTTGGCTTGCGCCCACCGTCGTCCTCTACACCGTCCTCGTGATTGTGGCCTGGGTCGGCGTCGAACTCTGGGGCCTGGGAAACGTGCCGTTCCACACCAAAGGTGAGCCGCGAGAGGGCTTGGTAGTGTGGCAGATGACGCACCAGGGAGGTTGGATTCTTCCGCGAATCGATGGGCCTGGCGGCCTGGAGATCCCCGCGAAACCACCGATGTTCCATTGGCTGGCGGCGATCACGTCGCTGATTCACGGCGCCACCGACGAATGGAGCATCCGCTTGCCGTCGGCAGCCCTTTCCCTCATCGCGCTGCTTTGCATCTTCGCCGCCGGGACGGCGTTGTGGAGCCCACGCGCCGGTCTGCTTGCCGCTTTGACGCTCATGACGATGTTCGAATGGGCGCGAGCGTCCACTGGAGCGCGGGTCGATATGACCCTCACCTTCGGTTTGCAGCTCGCTTTTCTGAGTTTGCTTTTTTTTCTGCGCAGCCGCGCGGCGGGCTGGCTGATCCCACTGTATGCTGGCATGGCCTTGGCCGTAATGGGCAAAGGCCCGGTGGGCGTCGCGCTGCCCGGCCTGACGGCGCTCTTGATGCTGGCGCTGACACGTGACTTCACGTTCCTCCGACAGATGCGGCTGGGCTACGGCGCGCTCGCCGTTGGGACCATGGCGGGCAGTTGGTACGTCATGGCGCTGATTCTCGGAGGGCGGCACTTCTTCGACCAGCAGATTCTGGCGGAGAACGTTTTCAGGCTCCTGAGTCATGAGGATTTCAGCGGCGGACACGTGCATTCTGCCAGCTATTTGCTCGGCGCCTTGCTTCTCGGGGTGCTACCATGGACGCTGTTTCTCCCTGCTGTGGTCGCCCGGCTGTGGCGGCAGCGCCGCCAGTTGTCGAGGAACGATTCGCGGGTGTACTTGATGGTATGGATCGCCGTCGTCTTTAGCGTCTACGCCTTCGCGGTCAGTAAACGCGGCGTCTACTTGCTTTCGCTCTATCCGGCGTTGGCACTCCTGCTCGGTTGGTGGTGGGACGAACAGCGCCAGGCCCTCCCCGAAGAGGAACGCTGGTTAGCCCGGTTACTCCCGTTTGTTGGCTGGACACTCACGGGACTCCTGGCCCTCATCTCCGCCGTCGTGCTGCTCGAGACCCTCGGGATACCGATCATGGCGGTCATCCAGTGGGGGCTCCCTGCGTCCGCCAAGGCGTTCGCGCCGTGGATCAGCGACACCATGCGATCGGGCCGCTGGCTTCTGCTTGGTCTCTTGCTCACCGCAGCAGTGTCGCTCTATGTTTGCATCCGCGCGGCACAGGCGCGACGCTGGACGGAAATATTCGCCGGTATTTTCTGTGCTGCCGCCGCGCTGACCATGTCCGTCAATCGATTTATCTTGCCTGGGATCGCCGAGCACATGAGCTTCCGATCTTTCATGGCGGAGGTCCGTCAAACCTTGGCGCCCGGGGACGACCTTTTCTTTTTCAAGACCTTCGAGTACGGCCCGGTATTCTACTGGCAGGAGCACATTCCGCGCTACCAAGGGCCGTGGCCAGCTGGTGCCCCGCGTTACCTGCTGATGGAAAAAGAGGAGTGGGACCGTATGCGGCCGTCGGCTAGCGATCAGTACGAACAGGTCACCTTCGCCAGCGGCAAGGCCGCAGACAGCCCTCTTGTCCTGATCCGGCGGATTGGGCAGTAAGGCCGTATGGAAGGGTAGACCGCAGGCCGAGCGTCCGGCGGAAGAAATCTTCTGCTGGCCGGTTTTCCCGACCTGACCGATGCCGAGGTCTAGTACGTGTCGCGCACCGTCTCCTCCTTCTTCCAGCCATGAATCGCACTAGCGTTCCGGCACTGTCGGTCGTCGTACCGGTGTACAATGAGCAAGGCAATGTCGCACCACTGTGCGCGGAAATCCGCGAGGTCATCACCGCGCTCGGCCGCCCGTTCGAGATGATTTTCGTGAACGACGGCAGCACCGATGCCACGCTCGAACAGCTCCGGCAATTCGGTGCGACGGAACCGCGCCTGCGCATTCTCGACCTCGACGGCAACTTCGGCGAGGCAGCAGCGCTGTCGGCGGGTTTCCAGGCAGCGCGCGGCGACCTGGTGATTACGCTGGACGGTGACGGCCAGAACGATCCGCACGACATCCCGCGTCTGCTCGAGACCCTGGAGCGCAACGGCTGCCGCGTGGTCTCCGGATGGCGGCAAGAACGGCAGGAAGACGTGCTGCTGCGGGTGCTGCCTTCGCGCGTTGCCAATCGATTGATTACCGCCGTCAGTGGGGTCCCATTGCACGACAGCGGCTGCGGTTTGAAAATCTACCGGCGGTCACTGGTGGAGAAAGCAGCCTTGCCCCGCGGCATGAATCGTTTCCTGCCGGTGATCCTCGGGGTCGCCGCCGGTGAGGTCGCCGAGCTGCCGGTCAACGACCGGCGCCGGCAGCACGGCAAGTCCCACTACGGCATCAGCCGCACGGTGATCGTGATGCGCGACCTGCTGGCATTGCGCTTCATGATCGCCAGCCCGCGTCTGGCCGAACCCGCATGGGCAGCAGTGGCGATTGCTGCCGCTGGCGGCCTGATTTGCGGCCTGTGGGGTTCCGGCATATTGCTCGGGCTGTCCGCCACGGCGGGAATCGTCGCGCTGCTCATCTGTCACAACTTGCACCGTTACAACTACGCCCAGCAACATGGGGTGTTCCGCATCCGGCGCGAATATGCGTCTCCGGAGGCGACCTGACGGGGGCATGCAGGCGTTGAGCGCATTGCGCAGTGACCGCCTTGGCAGCGCGTGATGTGCGTTACTATTATGGAAACCTTCGCTCTCGTGGTACATTTGTTCTGTCAACGCGATTGGTGGCGGACGCAACTTAGGACGGACAGCTGATGGGAGCAAAGATTCTCGTTGTTGAAGACGATCCGGACATCATGCGCATCTTGACGCATGCGCTGAGCGCCGTTGGGCATCAGGTCGTCCCCGCCTACGGAGGCGAAGATGCGATCCGCAAGGTGAAGGCGCAGAAGTTCGACCTTGTACTCACTGATCTGTCGATGCCCAAGATCAGTGGCGTGGAGGTGATTCAGGCGATCAAGAGCGATCCGGCCACACAGCACATCCCGGTCCTCGCCGTGACCGCACACGTGTCGGATAGCATTGCCCAGTCAGCCGGCCAAGTCGGCTGTGACGGGTACATTTCCAAGCCGTTCAGCCCCAAACAGCTGGTTCAGGAAATACAAAAGTACCTCAAGCCGTCTCCGGCGTGAGGTCCAGCGGGGCGACTGATCCGCTCCCCCGGGATTGGCGCCTGTGATTGCGCGTGTCGTTGTTCTCCCAGCAGCGGGTGATACCGGAGCACTCGACTACACCGTAGATCCGGCGTTGCACGACGCGGTGCGGCCGGGCGTGCGGGTGCTCGTTCCGCTTGGCTCCCGCCAGGCGGTCGCCATGGTCACGGAGGTGGTGGACAGTTCTCCGCATCCGCGACTCAAGCCGATTCTCAGCGTACTTGATGCGCAGCCGTTACTCGACGCCACGCTCATGCGTCTCTGCCGCTGGATGGCTGAATACTACCTGAGTTCCTTTGCCGATGCCCTCACCACGGCCTTACCGGGTAGCTTGCGGGCCACCTTCGAGCGCGTCGCCCGGCTGCTGCCGCCTTCTTCTGGCGACGGGCGTGCTAGTGGCGACCAGCAGCCGGCGTTGAAGGGACTGGAGAAAGAACTCCTGGCATGGCTCGAGACCCACGGCGCGCAGAACACGGCCGTACTCGCACAGCAGTTCGGCACGGGAGCACAACGCGCGCTGAGCGGACTGCAGCGGAAGGGACTGGTGTGCATCGACTACCAGCTTGCGGGCGGACACGGCGCGACCAAACGCACCCGCTACTACCAAGCGGCCCACCGCCTCGGTCCGGAGGAAGCCCGCCAGTGGCAGACGCGACGCCCGTCGCAATATGCGGTGTACCAGTACCTACTCGAGCACCCACTCGGGCGGGCGCATGCTGGAGAGTTGCGCACGACATTCCCCAACCTGTCGGCCAAGCTGGCGGCGTTGGTCAGAGCGGGACTGGTGTCGGCCCGAGACGAAGAGGTCTATCGCCCGCTCCTGCGCGACGATGCGGAGCTGCATGATCACGTGGTGCAGCTCACCGCGGCGCAGCGCCATGCTGTCGACACGATTGCACGCGACATGGGTGCGGGATTCCGCACGCTGTTTCTCTGGGGCGTGACCGGCAGCGGCAAGACGGAAGTGTACCTGCACGGCATTGCCGCCTGTCTGGCCATGCAGCGCACGGCGCTCGTCCTGGTGCCGGAAATCTCTCTCACCCATCAGCTCATCGACCGTGTGCGTGCGCGCTTCGGCGAACAGGTGGCAGTGCTGCACAGCGGCCTGAGCGAGGGGGAGCGCTGGGATCAGTGGCGCCAGATTGCGCGCGGCGGTCTGCCCATCGTGGTCGGAGCGCGCTCCGCCGTGTTTGCGCCCCTTCCCCGGCTCGGCTTGGTGGTAGTCGACGAGGAGCATGACTCCGCCTACAAGCAAGAAGACGGCGTGCACTATAACGGCCGCGACGTCGCCATCATGCGAGCCAAGCTCAGCGGCTGCCCTGCCCTTCTGGGCTCGGCCACACCGGCAATGGAAACCTTTCACAACGGCAGCACCGGGCGCTATCAGGTCCTGACACTGCCCGAGCGCGTCGAGGCGCGTCCCCTGCCTTCGGTGGAGATTGTCGACCTGCGGCGGAGCCCTCAAGCCGGCAAGCAACTCTTAATGTCGCCGAAGCTTGCCGCCGCGCTGAAGGCCAATCTCGCCGCGCGCGGCCAAAGCCTGGTCTTCTTGAACCGCCGTGGGTTCGCCAATTTCATGCAGTGCCATGCGTGCGGTGAGGCCTTGAAGTGTCCGAATTGCAGCGTAACGTTGACCTTGCACCGGCGCTGGAACGCCTTGCGCTGCCACCATTGCGACTACACCATTTCGCCGCCGACCGCATGTTCCGCCTGCGGTGGTCTCAGCCTGAGCGCATGGGGTGCCGGCACCGAGCAGGTCGAGGCTGCGCTCCGGCGCGAGCTGTCGGGTGCGCGCATCGGCCGGATGGACCGCGACACCACCAGCCGCAAAGGGTCGCAGCGCGAGATCTTGTCCGCGTGGGAGCGGCGCGAGTACGACGTCTTGGTCGGCACGCAAATGATCACCAAAGGGCATGACATCCCGGGCGTGACGCTGGTGGGCGTGCTCCTCGCCGACCTGTCCTTGAACCTTCCAGATTTCCGTGCGGCGGAACGCACGTTCCAGCTGTTGACCCAGGTCGCAGGAAGAGCCGGGCGCGGTCAGCGTCCCGGACGCGTCATCATCCAAACGCTGCAACCCGACCATTTCAGCCTGCAGTGCGCCCTGCACCACGACTACCAGCGCTTTGCCGGACACGAGTTGGCAACGCGCCGGGAGCTCAGCTATCCGCCTTTCGCCCGTATGGTTCAGATCCGCTGCGAGGGCGAGGGAGCAGAAACCACCGAGCGCATCGCCCGTGCGCTGGCCGACCGCATCCGCACCGTTGCCTCGAAAGGCATCACCATTCTCGGCCCGGCGCCGGCACCACTCGAGCGCCTCCGCCGCCGCTATCGCTGGCAAGTGCTCGTACGCGGGCGCAACGGCGCCGCCGTACGCGCGGCAACGGCGGCAGGACGCGATACCGTCCGGCGCGAAGCGCGCAGGCTGGACGTCCGCGTGATCGTCGACGTTGACCCGTACAATATGCTCTGAAGCTAGGGTTCAAGGGACCAAGGGTTCGAGGGTTCGAGGGGAGGTTGACCCGACTGGATTCTGCCATGTAGTTTCTTTAGGGGTAGCCGTTGCCAACTTTCCAGTTCCAATGCCAAGCTCGGACAATTCCCTTGAACCCTCGAACCCTTGAACCCTTGAACCCTTGTTTCTCGCACCCTTGAACCCTGCTCTTAGCCATGTCCTTACGAACGATCCTCAAGTATCCAGATCCCGAGCTGAAGCAGCCGGCACACCCGGTGCGGAATATCGACGCGGATATTCAGCAATTGGTCGCCGACCTGGTGGAAACCATGTATGCCGCGCCCGGTGTGGGGCTGGCGGCCACTCAGGTCGGCTCGGCGGAACGGGTCATCGTCCTCGATTTGCATGAGGAGCAACCCGAGAGGGGCCTGATCAAACTGATCAACCCGGTACTCGTCGAGGCCGAAGGGTCGATCGTGTGGGAGGAGGGATGCCTGAGTGTGGTCGACTACACCGCGGAGGTACGGCGGGCGAACCACGTGCTGGTTAAAGCCTGGACTCTCGATGAGAAAGAGATCGAAATCGAAGGCGAAGGGCTGCTCGCCGTCGCCTTGCAGCACGAGATCGATCACCTCGAAGGCAAGCTGTTCATCGACCGCATCAGCCGTCTGAAGCGTGACCTGTACCGCCGCCGCGTGAAGAAATGGCTGCGCGACGGTGTGCCACTGGAGGCCAAGAAACCGGCGGTCAGCATCTGAGTACGCCAGAGGTCGTCTGGGTGATATCGTCGCAGTCGTGCTATATCGGTGCTCGTGAACAGCCTGCTACGCATCGTCTTTTTCGGCACACCGGAATTCGCCGTTCCCTCGTTGCGGGCCCTACTTGCCGGGCGCGATCCGGTCATCGGGGTGGTGTGTCAACCCGACAAGCCGGCCGGTCGTGGCCAACACCTGGCGGTACCGCCGGTGAAGCAAGCCGCGGTGGACGCTGGTTTGCCGGTGTTTCAACCAGAGAAACTGCGCGCGCCGGAAACGCTCGAGACACTGGCCTCGTGGTCTCCGGATCTGATCGTGGTGGCCGCGTACGGGAAGATCCTGCCGAAGATCGTGCTCGACTTGCCGCCACTCGGCTGCATCAACGTCCACGCCTCGCTGCTGCCCAAGTACCGCGGTGCGGCACCGATCCAGTGGGCGATCTGGCGCGGAGAGGAGCGCACCGGGGTGACGATCATGCGCATGAACGAGGGCATGGACACCGGCGACATCCTGCTGCGGCACGAGATCGATATCGGCCCCAACGAAACCTCCGGCGAGTTGCAGGGACGCCTGGCTGAACTGGGCGCACGAGTGCTGACCGAAGCGATTGCCGGGCTGCACACGGGAACGCTCCTCGCCCAGCAACAGCGCGAAGAGGAGATGACGCTCGCACCGATGATCAAGAAGGCAGACGGCCACATCGACTGGACGCACCCGGCTGTCCACCTCGCTCGCATGGTCCGCGCCTTCAATCCGTGGCCTTCCGCTTACACCCGTCTCGGCGGCAAGCAGCTGAATATTCACCGTGCCCACGCCGACGCAGGTGGCGGCGCCGCGCCACCGGGAACCGTCGTGACGATCAACCGGGGCTTCTCCGTGGCGACGGGCAAGGGCGTGCTCGTACTTGAAGAGGTGCAACTCGAAGGCCGCAAACGGTTGGCGGCGGCAGAGTTCGCCCGGGGAGCCGTCAAAGTCGGAACGGTGCTCGGTGAGTGAGATTCCCCTCCTTGCCAAGGGACTGTCGATTTTCGCCCAGCGGGCACCCCTCGATACGCCGCCAGAAGAGGGCGGCTCGGGGCGAGCGGTTCCATGTTGAATTCAGAGGGTTTTCACCGTTCACCCCGAGTAGGCCGCATTTTCTCAGGGGCCGTATCGAGGGGCCACTCGCGTTTATCGACAGTCCCCCAAGGAAGGGGGATCCAAGAAGAAAGCATCTCACTTCTGTGAATCGGATCACAAGCACTAGTCCTTCGTCGGACCCCCGCGCCATGGCCTGGGAGATCCTCCGGCGCGTCGAAGAAGAGGGCGCGTACGCTGATGCGCTGCTCGGGAACGCACCGAACGCGCCCACACTGGCGGCGCGCGACCGCGCGCTGCTTACCCGCCTGGTGTACAGCACGCTTGCCTGGCAGGGCTACCTGGACCACGTCCTCGCCGCCTTTTGCCGCCGGCCTCCGGCAGCGCTGGACGCACCGGTACGTACGCTCCTCCGCTTGACGCTCTGCCAGATCTGCGTGCTCACCAAGATTCCCCCGTTCGCGGCGGTGAACACCGCGGTGGAGCTGGCCAAACGCTTTCGGGGCGGGGCGGCGGCCGGTCTCGTCAATGCCGTTTTGCGCCGTGCGGCCACCAGCTGGCGCGATGTCCAGTTCCCCTCGCGCCAGGATGATCCCATCGGGTACCTCTCGGCCCGACTATCGCACCCGCGCTGGCTGGTCGAACGCTGGGTGGCACAGTACGGCCTCGACGAAGCGGAAGCGATGCTACGTGCCAACAACGAACCGGCGCCCACGGCACTCCGCGTGAACCGACTCAGCGGCGACCCGGCGAAGCTCTTGGAGGAATGGCGCCGGGCGGGGCGTGCGGCAGAAGCGTCTCCGTACTCACCCGTCGGCATTCGCGTCGCCGATGGTGGGCCGGCGGAGGCCATGCCTGGGTATGCAACCGGGATATTCTCGGTGCAGGGAGAGGCATCACAACTGGTAAGCTTTCTGCTGGGCGCCCAGGCGGGCGAGCGCATCTTGGACGTTTGCGCCGCGCCCGGAGGCAAGGCAACACATTTGGCGGAGCTGATGGATAACCGCGGCGAGCTGGTCGCTATCGACGTCAGTGCCCGGGGGATCGAGCGGCTGGCGCGCATGGCGCAGCGTCTCGGGCTGTCGATTCTGCATCCGGCGGTAGCCGACGCGACCACCTGGCATCCCGCCGACGGCAAGTTCGATCGGGTCCTCCTCGATGCACCCTGTTCCGGATTAGGCACGCTGCGCCAGCATCCGGAAATCAGATGGCGCCGCACGCCGGAAGATATTGCATCGCTGGCGGCGTTGCAGCGGCAGCTACTGCTGCGCGCGGCGGAGTGGGTCCGGCCCGGCGGTGTCCTGGTGTATGCCACCTGTACCCTGAGTTCCGAAGAGAACGACGAGGTGATCGGTCGCTTCCTGCATGAACAGCCGTTGTTTCTGGTCGATGATCCTCGCCCGTTCCTACCCGCTCAGGCCCGTGAACTGGTCGGCCGCGGTGACGCGTTGCGCACCTTTCCGCATCAGCATGACCTCGACGGCTTCTTCGCCGTCCGGTTGAAGGCGCGCGGATAGCACGATATCGTCCGCTGGTGATCACCATCGCGCCATCCATCCTGTCGGCAGACTTCGCCCGCCTGGGCGAGGAGGTCCGCGCCGTCGAAGCCGCGGGGGCGGACTGGCTCCATCTCGACGTCATGGACGGTCACTTCGTGCCGAACCTCACCATCGGCCCAGCAGTGGTCCGCGCCGTCCGCAAGGCCACCCGCCTCACGCTCGACACCCATCTGATGATTGAGGATCCGCAGCGCTTCATCCCGCCCTTTGCCCAAGCCGGGACGGATTTCATTTCCGTGCATCAAGAGATCTCCGCCAATCTCCCCGATCTCATTCGCCAGATTCGAGACGAGGGAGTTCGTCCAGCCGTAGCGATCAATCCCGACACGCCGCTGGAAACCGTCGCAGACATCCTTCCGTCGATCGATCTGCTGCTGATCATGAGCGTCCATCCTGGCTTCGCCGCCCAGGCGTTCATCGAATCCGTGATGGAGAAGATCGCCCAAGCCGCACGTTGGAAGCGGGAACGAGGGCTCTCCTACCTGATCGAGGTGGACGGCGGGATCAAGGTGGACAACACGGCTCGGGTCGCCGCTGCCGGGGCCGAGGTGTTCGTCTCGGGCTCTGGCATTTTCGGCACCGCAAACTACCGCGACACCATTGCGGCCATGCGGCGCGCCGCAGACCAGGCCTCGCGCCTGCCCTGATAACTCACGCCCTGGTCGGCAGCTACAACGCCCACGGCAAGCTCGCGCTCGGACATCTGCCGACTGCTGAAGAGGTTGGCGATACGTGGCATTTCAACTTCCAGGATGTGTATGCCGCCGGCAAGGGCCAGAGCGAATTTCTCCATCCGAACGGCGCGAGTCCCACCTGGGGAATGAACTGGGACGAGGACCAGCGCGCCGGTGAGTATCCCAACGCCTACTTCTTCTATCTCCCGCGCCTCTGCAATCACTGCACGCGACCCTCGTGCGTCGAAGCCTGCCCACACGGCGCCATGTACAAGCGGCCTGAGAGCGCCTCCACCCTGACCCTCCTCCGTTCGCGGAGAGGCTCACTGGAGGAGGGGACTGGATCCGGACTCCGCCTCCGGTCCCCTCCCCTGTTGCCACTTCCGGCAACGGGGGAAGGCTAGGGTGGAGGCGCAAACAGACGCGGCACTTGTTATACAAGCGACCGATGCCTGAACCCCCACGCCGCCGCTGGCGATCCTCCGCGGCAGGGCAATCTCACGCCCGCGAGTTACGCCGCGCTCTCACCCCCGCCGAGCAACAACTCTGGCAGCACTTGCGATCCCGCCAACTCGCGGGCTACGGCTTTCGGCGCCAGTACCCGGTCGGCCGCTTCATCGTTAACTTCTTTTGCCCGGCGGCACAGCTGGTCATCGAAGTCGATGGAGATAGTCACGCCGAGCAGACCGACTATGACGCCGAACGGACTCGCTGGCTGAACGAACAGAAGGGCTACACCGTACTTCGTTTCACCAATGGTGATGTGCATCACAATCTGACGGCCGTGCTGGACGCCATAGTCGCGGCCCTAACACGGCCTCCACCCTGAGCGGCCTCCACCCTAACCCTCCTCCGTTCGCGGAGATGCTCACTGGAGGAGGGAACCGGAATCTGGACTTCCCCTCCTGTCCCCTCCCCTGTTGCCACTTCTGGCAACGGGGGAAGGTCAGGATGGAGGCGATTTTCTGAGCAGCCTCAAGGGCTGGCGCTCAGCCGCTGCGGCCACGCCGTGCTGTTGCGGGTTCACCTGAGCCGCCGCGTGGCCGCGGTCGGCTGGAGGGCCGTGTTGGGCTCGTCCTCGGCAGCTTGCGTGACTGGAGGTCGATAATGCGGGCAACGGCACGCAAGGTCTCGTTCACGGACTCCCGATCTTTGAACACTTCCGCTACATCTGGATCGAGGACGATCACGTTCGTCCCTTCCGCCTACCGCTTGGCGTACTTGCCCCGAACGCCACCGCTGAAGTTGTAGTGGTCTCGCATCTCGTCGCCGTTACGATGTGCCTTCTTCATATCTTTCGCGCTCGCCTCTGTCGGCCTCTCGTGCACTGATGATCCGTACCGTGTTGTCCTCCTCAGTGTGTACCACAACGAGCAAGCGGCATCGAAATTTTGGATGCTCGCGACGTGCTCGTGGGGTTTTTCTACAGCCTCAACGGCTTGGCGCTCACCGGCCGCGGCCACGACGCAACGTTCCCTGCTTGGGTCGAATGCGTTTCGCACCGCGGCGCGCTGCAGCGGCTTGGTTAGCCGTTCCCTCCACTTCGAGATCCTCCAGCCGCACACCACGCCCAGCACGCAGGCTGGTGCGGGCTGCGGCGATGCGACTCAGGAAGCGCGGATCGTTCTCGAGACGGTAGTCGAACCAATCATCCTCGGACTCGAAGCCGATGAGAAGACCGGCCGCCTTACCGTGGCGCGTGATCACGATCTCCTCCTTCGCCGCCTGGCGTAGGTATCGCGACAGACCATCTTTCACGTCGGACAATGCCACTTCCTTCATAACTTGGTTTCTCCCTGCTCTTCGGCGATCTCCTTCTCCGGCTCGCCATGTCGCTCAAGCCACACAGCGGCTTGGGATTTCGCTACGATTGCCAGTACTTCGACGGCCTCGTCGGTCGCGTCGTAGAAGACCCGAACTTCCTCAACGCGCAGCCGATACTGGGGGCGGCGCATACCCCGGAGGCGTTTGATCCGACTCCTACTCGTCTTCGTCGGCTCGTGCCGCAGGTATCGCTCCATTGCATCTCGTACCGCCGCTCGATCGGTGGCTTTGAGCGCCTTGAAATCCTCCTTCGCCTCGGGGGCCAGAATGATCTCTCGACGCATTCTGGCCAGAATCTAGCCAGAACGGGAACCGCGGTCAAACGGCTAACGAGCTTGTAGAAAAACCCCTAAAACGCACCTCTGTCGAATTTCACGCGAAGCCGCGATTCGTCTCCGCCGCGTTTTTCTGATGACTCCCGCACGCTCGGAGAGCCGCTCTCGCAACACTTTCAGGCATTTTCGACCGAATCGTCAAGTTTCGCCTCCCGAGGATCTCGACGCGCTTAGCGGGTATTTGCAGCCTGCCTTACAGCTCCTGTTTTCCCTGACACCCGACACCTCACGCCTGGCTCACTCGACGCCAATGCACTCGAACCCGAGCGCTTGCGCGGCCGCCGCTTGTTGCTGATCGTGCGTGGCAAAGATGAGTTCGATACGGTGGCGCTCACGCAGCAAGAGGGCACTGGCGAGGTGCAGGGTATCGAGCGTCTTCACGACGGTCCCCATCGGCAAAGAGGCGCGGCGGAGAACGGCCCGGCTGAGCGCCACGTGTTGGATGCCGCGCTCGACGCGAGCGAGCGTGGCGATGGCGGCACCCACGGCGGCGTCATCGAGGACGGCGGTGAGGCGCAAGCGCTCGACCGTCCGGCGCGCTTCAACGCCGAGCAGCTCGCTGGCGTAGGCGCTCTCCCAGCGGCCCCATGCCGCCAGCGCCGGCTTGTCGCGGAGCACAACGCGCAACACGATGCTGGCGTCGAGGTAGACGATCATCGCTGGTCGCGGCTCGCACGCAGAATGGCCACCACGTCGACCTTGCGGCGCAAGCGGATCTTGGGTAGCACCTTGATCGGCGGGACGCGTCCCTGGGCTGGCTCGACGCGAAAATCATCGGTCGCTGCATCGATCGGGACCAGCCGAGCGATGGGGTGATTCCGATCGCACACGACCACGGTCTCGCCGCTGCGCACCTCCGCCAGATACGCGCTCAGCCGGGCCTTCAAGCCGTAGACGTTGGTCCGTTTCATGGTCTTGTTATGACCATATGTGGCCTTCTCG
>DASVHW010000345.1 GCA_036382395.1 Candidatus Binatia bacterium
ACGCAATCGCTCGGCCTCGAGCCCGAGCGATTGCCGGAACTGCAAACGCTCGCCTCGCTCCTGATTCACCCGCATCCGGCGCTCCGCGCCAAGCCATCCGAAATCGCCGCGAATCGGCTCGGCCAGCCACGCCTCTGGGGCTTCGGGCTCTCGGGTGATCTTCCAATCCTGCTCCTTCGCGCAGACCAGCCGAGCGAAATGGGTCTCCTGCGCGTCCTCATCCGCGGCCACCAGCTCTGGCGTCGGCGCGGGCTCCACGTCGATCTCGTGGTACTCCGCACGGACGTCTCCGGCTACGTGGAGCCGGTGCGCGAGCGCGTTCTCTCGCTGCTTCACGAATTGGGTGCACACGAGCTCTTGGGCCGCAGCGGCGGCGTGCACCTGCTCTTCGCGGACCAGATGAGAGAGGACGAGATGTGTCTGCTCGAATCCGTTGCGCGTGTCGTCCTCGACGAGTCGCGAGGCCCTCTTGCGCAGCAGCTTGCGGCTGCCGCCGAGCCGCGTACTAGGCCGCCGCTTTTTGAGCCCTCCGGGGCACGCATGCCGGACCAGACGGAGCCGGCGCTTCCCCGGCCAGCGAACCTGCGTTTCGACAATGGCCTCGGAGGCTTTACCGAGGACGGCCGGGAATATGCAATCCACCTCGAGCCGGGGGAGCACACGCCTGCTCCCTGGTGCAACGTTCTCGCAAACGACGAGTTCGGTTGCATCGTCACCGAAGCGGGAGGCGGATTCACCTGGGCGGTCAACAGCGGGGAGAATCGTCTCACCCCCTGGACGAACGATCCGGTCGCCGACCCGCCGAGCGAAGCGCTCTACCTGCGGGACGAGGAGACCGCGGAGATCTGGACGCCGACGCCGCAGCCGGCGGGGGCTGACGTCGCATTCGAGATTAGACACGGAGCAGGCTACACGAAGTGGCGACAACGTAGCCACGGGTTTGAGCAGGAGCTCGTCGTGTTCGTGCCGCCTGGCGGCCCGGTGAAGGTGGCGCGGCTGCGAGTGCACAACCTTCGGCCCCGGGCGCGGCGAGCAACGGCGACGTATTACGCCGAGTGGCTGCTCGGCGCTCTGCGCAGCGCCTCGCGGCCGTTAGTGGTGTGCGAGTACGATCCCGGTTGCCATGCGCTCCTGGCGCGCAACCATTGGAATCCCGACTTCAGCGAGCGGGTGGCATTCCTGACCTCGAGCCATCCGCCCCACAGCGTCACGACCGACCGGCAGGACTTTCTCGGCCGCGAGGGCGATCCGCGCAATCCCGCTGGATTGCTGCGGTGGGACCTCGGCGGACGCATCGAGCCCGGCGCCGATCCATGCGCAGCGTTCCAGGTGCATCTCGACATCGGTGCCGAGCAGACGACGGAAGTCGTATTTGTCCTCGGCCAGGGGCGCGATCGTGCGCACGCTGAAGAACTCGCGCGCCATTGGCAGGAACCGGGGCAAGTCGATCGCGCCTTCGAGGAGCTCAACCATCACTGGGATCGACTGCTGGGCGTGGTTCGCGTGCACACGCCAGACCCTGCCTTCGATCTGATGCTGAACAGGTGGCTCCTGTACCAGACCCTCTCCTCCCGCTTCCTAGCGCGGGCAGGCTTCTACCAAGCCGGCGGCGCGATTGGGTTTCGCGATCAGCTTCAGGATGTTCTTGCGCTCCTGTATGCTGACCCCGCCCGTGCGCGAGCGCACATCCTGGCCTGCGCCGCGAGGCAATTCGAGGAGGGCGACGTCCTCCACTGGTGGCACCCACCTCACGACCGTGGTGTGCGGACGCGATGCTCTGACGACCTCCTCTGGCTACCCTATGTTGCGAGCCATTATGTCGAAGCGACCGGCGACCTGTCTATCCTGAGTGAGGAGGTTTCATTCCTGCGCGGGGCGCCGCTCTCGCAGGACGAGGAGGACCGCTACTCCCGTTTCGACTCGACCTCTGAGCGGCGGTCGCTGTTCGAGCACTGCGAGCGTGCGTTGGAGCGTGGGGTTACGCAAGGCCCGCACGGCCTGCCATTTATCAGCTCGGGCGACTGGAATGACGGGATGAACCGTGTGGGCAGGCGCGGCCAGGGCGAAAGTGTGTGGCTCGCGTGGTTCGCAGTCGCCACGATGACCAGCTTCGCCGGATTGGCTGCCCGCCTGGGTCGAAGCAACCTCGCGCAGGGCTGGACGCGGCGTGCCCAGGAACTCCGACAGTCGGTCGAAGCAACCGCATGGGACGGACACTGGTATCTCCGCGCCTTCGACGACGACGGACGCCCGTGGGGTTCGGCCGCCTCCGACGAGTGTCGCATCGACTCGATCACGCAATCGTGGGCGGTGCTCGCCGGCGACAGCATCTCGGAGCGGGCCCGAGCGGCTGTCGAGGCGGCCTCCCGCGAATTGGTGCGCGATGACGACCGGCTGATCCGGCTTCTCTGGCCGCCCTTCCATGACACGCCCCGCGACCCCGGATATATCAAGGCCTATCCGCCGGGGATCCGCGAAAATGGAGGACAATACACGCACGCCGCGGCGTGGCTGGGCTTCGCCTTCGCCGGTATCGGCGATGGCGACAGCGCCGCGCACATCTTTGAACTCATGAACCCGATCCATCACGCGGCATCCCGTTCCGACGCAGAGCGCTTTCGCGTCGAGCCCTATGTGTTTGCGGCGGATGTAGCGAGTGTCGCGCCACATACGGGTCGCGGCGGCTGGACCTGGTACACAGGCTCCGCCGCCTGGACCTGGCGACTTGGCGTCGAGGCGATTCTGGGACTGCAGCTACGGAATGGCGAACTCCTCATCAATCCGGTCCTGCCCAAGCGCTGGGGTTCATTTGAGGCGGAGATAAAGGGGCCTGCGGGTGCGCTGGCGATCCGGGTCGAGGATCCGGATCACATCGGCCGGGGCGTTGTCGAGATCGTCGTAGATGGCTCGGCGATCGAGGGGGCCACCATCGCTTTCCCAACCGATGAGTCGGTGCGGCGGGTCGAGGTGCGCCTGAGGCAGCCGCCGGTATCCGAGACGCCGGTGCAACCCGCAAGGTAGCGGACGAAAAAGCCCTTCCTAAGGGGACTGCGGCGGGTTCCAGATACGCAGAAGCTCAAATGGCGCATCTTGATAGCGAGCGGGGTAAGTTTTTGGCTGGCTTGCCCCAAAGCGGATGACATGCCAAATCCGCTTTTGTTACCATGCTTATGTGTAGTCACGGAGCGGGTGGCACACCGAAAAGAACATCTGCAATTGGCGGGTCATGGATCGGGTAATCGGTATCCGCAGGCCAGGGCAGCGCGGTGGCTACACAGTTTACCCCTAACGCGGCGAGTTGGTGCGGCACACCGTTCCCGTATTCAATATGGCCACTGCCCATGATGCCGACGACCAACGGATGCCGCGCATCGCGCCGCGCGCCGGCGATTGCCTCGGCCATGGCGCGGTCCCAGAACTGCTGCGCGCTGACGAAACGTTCGAACCGTTCCAAGGCTGCATAGGCGTCCTGACCGGCGGCCGGGTGCTTGTTAAACCACTCAAACAGCCGCTCGCGATAAAACGAAGAGGCCGGTGCAGGATCGCCGACGCCCTCCCGCTCAGTGCTCGGCACGGATGCTAATCCTTGTGCCGCAACCCGACGGTTGGTCGCCCGATCAATATTGAGCGCCAGCATTGGCAAGCGATACATGCGGGCAAAATGGAATAGCGGCAGGTAGAGCGCATCGGCGAAGCCCCAGATCTGCGGCCAGTCGACCTCGCACAGGAAGTCGGATTCGTTCAGTTCGCCCTTGGACCAGCGGTCAAGCACCGGCTGAACGCGCCGCGGGAACATCTCGAAACCGAGGACCATGTCGGGTCTGTGGCTGAACAGCGCCATGATCGTATGAAGCTGCCAGCGATGGTGCTCCGCCTGATCGTGCGACTCGCCGAGCAGCACGACGCCGCGCTTGGCGAGCGCTATGAGCGCATCGCCTGGTTTTTCGCTGCTGCAAGGATAGACCCATGTGCCCAAAGGCACGCGGCGGGCGGACTGCGCTGCACGGACACCGGGTGGTCCCACTAGGCTCGCCATTACGAGACTCGACGTAAACAGGACAAGTGAATTGATGTGGCGCCCATCAACCCCGTCTGTATACCGAAAACCTCATCCGGCAAGGGTGGAAAAACTCGGCGAGGAAGTATTCCGCCGCCACGTGGTGGTTCTGGGTCACCGTCGACCGTCCCTGTCTTGCAATAGCCGCTGTCAATAGGGGTGGTGCTCGCCGATCCGGGCCAGCTTGTTGGCGAGCGCGGCTGCTAGAACGTTGCGATGTAGACGCCGCGCCGCAGCCGTGAGCCACGGTCCAAAGCTATGCTTCGCCCAGCTCATCGGTCGGAGCAGAATGGCGCGCGCGCCTTGTGCGAAGAGCATGCGCAGGTAGCGATTTCCACGCTTCGTGATGCGCCCAAGAATCGTGCGATTACCGGTCGAAACGGATGTCGCGTCGCTTCCGGCCATCGCGTCAGCGGCGTTTGTCGTGGCTTACGGTTTGAAGGGTTCCAGTTCGTGCGACCAATATCGCACCAATTTTATCTTATCGCGCAGCACTTTACGCCTTTTCGTTTGATGGAAATCAATGCCCGCGACCGTGCATTGGTTTCCATTATTGTTTCTAACAGAGGGCTCGGAATGTCGATCAACGACTATGTTCGCTGGTTTTCCGACATTCGCGTCGGCGATGTGGCGCTGGTCGGCGGCAAGAACGCGTCATTGGGCGAGCTTTACTCGACCCTTTCCAAACAGGGCGTGCGTGTTCCCAACGGCTTTGCGCTGACCGCCGATGCCTACTGGGATGCGCTGACCGCCGCAAAGGCGTGGGAGCGGCTGCACGCGCTTCTCGATGACCTGGACAAGCGGCAGGTTGACATCCTCGCCCAGCGCGCCGCCGAAGCGCGCGAGATCGTTTACCAGGCGACCGCGACCGGTCCGCTGCGCGAACAAGTCGATGCCGCCTATCGGCAGCTCGAGGCGGAATACGGCGCGAACCTTGCCGTCGCCGTGCGCAGCTCGGCCACGGCGGAAGACCTTCCCTCGGCGAGCTTTGCCGGCCAGCACGAGAGCTTTCTAAATATCAGCGGCGCCGACGATCTGTTCGAAACCTGCCGCCGCTGCTTTGCATCCATCTTCACCGACCGCGCGATCTCCTATCGCGTCGACAAGGGATTCGACCACTTCAAGGTCGCGCTCTCGGTCGGCGTGATGAAGATGGTGCGGTCGGATCGCGCCGCCAGCGGCGTCACTTTCACGTTGGATACCGAATCCGGCTTCCGTGATGTCGTGTTCATCACCGGCGTCTATGGGCTCGGCGAGAACATCGTTCAGGGCACCGTCGATCCCGACGAGTTCTACGTGCACAAGCCGACGTTTCGCGCGGGCCATCGGACTGTTCTGAGTCGCTCGCTGGGACGCAAGCAGATGCGCATGGTCTACGCCGAGCGCGGCGACGGCACCAAGAACGTGCCGGTCTCTGACGCGGAGCGTGGGCGGTTCTGCATCACCGATGCCGAGGTGCTCAAGCTTGCCGGCGATGCGATCACGATCGAGGACCATTACTCGAAAGGGGCCGGCCATCCGATGCCCATGGATATCGAATGGGCCAAGGATGGCGCTGACGGGCAGCTCTATATCATCCAGGCGCGGCCGGAGACGGTGATTTCACAACGAGCGCCGACGGGATTCGAGACTTACGCCCTCGGCGCGTCGGGCACGGTGCTGGCCACGGGCCGCGCGGTCGGCGAGAAGATCGCCGCCGGTCCGGTGCGGGTCATTGCCGACGCAAGTCAGCTCAAGGAATTCAAGCGCGGCGAGGTGCTCGTCGCGGAATCGACCACGCCGGATTGGGAGCCGGTGATGAAGATTTCCGCCGGCATCGTGACCGAACGCGGCGGGCGCACCTGCCATGCGGCCATCGTCGCGCGCGAGCTCGGCATCCCGGCCGTGGTCGGGGCGGCGGGCGCAAGAGATGCTCTGAAGACCGGCGCCATGGTGACGATCTCTTGCGCCGAGGGAGAGGTCGGCCGCGTGTACGAGGGGGCGCTTCCGATCAAGGCCACGCATGTGGACCTAAGCGAGGTCAAGCGCCCGCGCACCGAGATCATGCTGAACCTCGGCAATCCCGAGCTGGCCTTCCGGACGGCGATGCTCCCCAACGATGGCGTCGGCCTGGCGCGGATGGAATTCATCATCAGCGAGCACATCAAGGTCCATCCGATGGCGCTGGTCAGTCCGGAGAAGGTCGACTCGGCACAGGCGCGGCAGGAAATCCTTGAGCTCGTTCGCAACTACCCGAGGCCGGCGGATTACTTCATCGAAAAGCTGTCCGAAGGCGTCGGCATGATCGGGGCGGCGTTCTATCCCAAGCCGGTGATTGTCCGGCTTTCCGACTTCAAGACCAACGAATACGCGCGGCTCCTGGGCGGCGAGGGCTTCGAGCCGAAAGAAGAAAACCCGATGCTCGGATTCCGTGGCGCCGCCCGCTACGCGCACCCGGCCTATGCTGCCGGTTTCGCGCTCGAGTGCGCCGCGCTGCGGCGCGTGCGCGAGGACATGGGGCTGACCAATGTCCGCATCATGGTGCCGTTCTGCCGACGGGTGGAGGAGGCGCAGCGCGTCCTCGATGC
>DASVHW010000346.1 GCA_036382395.1 Candidatus Binatia bacterium
GACGCCATTGTCGGCGGCGGCGCGGGCGAGCGCGTCGGTGCTGGGCCCAGGGATCGGTTCGGCGAGGTCGAAGACCGCCGCGTCTTCCTTCTGGCAGAAGTAGCGCGACCGAAACAGCTCTTGCAGGCAAACGATCTGCGCCCCTTGCCGCGCGGCTTCGCCGATACGGTCCACGGCGGTACGCAGATTGGCCGCCGGATCGGCGGAGCAGGCCATTTGCACCAAGCCAATGGTCACCGTGCTGGAATCCGGGGCCGGCATCGCCACTGACTGATAGGTTGGATGTGGCTGCGATGCAAGGAAGAACGTCAGGCGTGAGGCGCGATCCGTGATCTGAGTTGTTTTCCCATTCACGCGTCACGCATCACGCATCACGAATGTGCTGCTTCCCGCTTCAGTGGAACCGTGGTAGGGGTACCGCCCAATGACTCACCGCTTCGTATTGGTGTCCGCAGCGGCGCTGCTGTTCCTTTCAGCCTCACTCCACGCACAGCCAGGAGCCAAACCGCTGCGTGACGACGACGTGGTGGCGCGCGTCAACGGGACCCCTATTTACCGTAAAGCGGTTCGCGAGGTGGTGCAGGGGGTGCTGAGTGTGGAGGACTCGCAGCCAGATCCGACGGCGGTTGGAAAACTGGCGGGGGAAGCGATGAATTCACTCGTGGCGCTGGAACTGCTGTGCCAGGAAAGTCAGGCGCGCGGGGTGAAGGTGAGTGATACGGCCGTCGATGAGGAGATTGCCCGCAGCAAGGGCCGGTTCCCCGACGCGCGCGCCTTCGATCAGGCGCTGAAGGCGAAGGGCATGAGCGAAGCCGACCTCCGCCGCGATACGCGGAAAACAATGGCGGTGAACCTGTTGCTGGAAGGGGCGGTCTGGAAGGACGTGCACGTCGACGCCGAGCAGGTCAGAGACTTCTACGAGAAGAATCACGAGGAGTTCAAGCATCCTGCGGAGATCCGCGCCAGCCGCATTCTGATCCGGGTATCCGCAGGTGCCACCGTGCCGGAACGAAATGCGGCGAAACAGCGTGCCAGCGGGGTGCTGGCGAAGGTGCAGGGCGGAGCCGATTTCGCCCAGCTCGCACGCGAGAACTCACAGGATCCGGCCTCCGCCCCACAGGGCGGCGACTTGGGATACTTTGCCAAGGGCGAAATGGATCCCGCCTTCGAAAAGGAGGCCTTCGCGCTGGCCCCGGGGCAACTGAGCGCGGTGATCACGACACCATACGGGTTTGAGATCATCAAGGTGACCGACCGCCGTAGCGCCGGCTACCAGCCGTTCGAAGAGGTGCAAGAGCGCATCCGTGCGGTGCTGATCAAATCGGAGAAGCAGGAGCGTCAGGCCGATTTCGTGGCGCGCCTTCGTCAGAAGGCCAAAGTCGATCTGGTAGAGCCCGCGGCGCCCTGATCGTGCCACAGGCTTTCGCTCCGCCTCGACGAGGCGACGGCGCTGCACTATACCTACGGCGTGGAGTGGGGTGGGGCCGCTGAAGAGTTTCAGCTTTTCCAATAGAACACCAACATGCAGAAGAAGAGTTCCGAAACCATTGCCACCGTAGATCTCGGTCGCGCGGCGGAGGAGCGCTACCTGGCGTATGCCCTCAGCGTGATCACGTCGCGCGCCTTGCCTGACGTGCGCGACGGCCTCAAACCGGTGCAGCGGCGCATTCTCTACGCCATGTACCAGAACCTGCACCTGACGGCCGGTAACCGGCCGCGGAAATCCGCCGCCGTCGTCGGTGAAGTCCTGGGGAAATACCATCCGCATGGCGACGTGGCGGCGTACGAGGCCATGGTCCGCCTGGCGCAGCCGTTCGCGCTGCGTTACCCGCTGGTGCACGGCGAAGGGAATTTCGGCTCGCTCGACGGGGATAGCCCGGCGGCCATGCGCTACACCGAAGCCAAGCTGGCGCCGATTGCCGAGGAACTGCTGCGCGACATCCGTCACGAGACGGTCGACTTCCGTGACAACTACGACGCCACGCTACGCGAGCCGGTGGTGCTGCCGGCGGCCATCCCGCAACTCTTGATAAACGGGAGCACCGGCATCGCCGTGGGCATGGCGACCAACATCCCGCCGCACAACTTGCACGAGGTCATCGAAGCGCTGGTGGCCATGATCCACAATCCGGACATCAGCAACAAAGAACTCTGCAAGTTCATCAAGGGCCCGGATTTCCCGACCGGCGGTGAGATCCTCAACTCGCGCGGCGAGCTGCGCAGCATTTACGAGACCGGCCAAGGGGCGGTGCGCTTGCGCGGCCAATACGTGAGCGCCGTGGACAAGCGCCGGCCGCGCCTGATTGTCACCTCCGTCCCGTACACCGCCAACAAGTCGCAGCTCGTCGAGCAAATCGCCGCGCACATCGTCAGCCGCCGCTTGCCGCAGGCCACCGACGTGCGCGACGAATCGACGGATGTCGTGCGCATCGTCATCGAGATCAAGCCGGACGCCTCGCCGGAGGCGGTCATGGCGTACGTCTTCAAACACACGGACTTGCAGATCAACTTCAATGTGAACCTGACGGCGCTGGTGCCCACGGACACGCCCGGCGTCGGCCAGCCGGCGCGGCTGACCTTGCGCGATCTGTGCCGACACTTCCTCGACTTCCGCCTCGAGATCGTCACCCGCCGCCTCGAGCACGAATTGCGCGAGCTGCAGGAGCGGCTGCACATTCTCGCCGGCTTTGTGAAACTGTTCGGCAACATCGACCGTGCCATCAAGATCATCCGCCAGTCGGCGTCACGGGCGGAGGCGGCGAAGAAGTTGATGCACGAGTTCGACCTCGATGAGAAACAGGCCGACGCGATTCTGGAGACCCGCCTCTACCAGCTGGCGCGCCTGGAGATCGAAAAGATCCGGGAGGAGCAGCGCATCAAGCAGCAGCGGGCACGGGAAATCGAGGGCCTGCTCAAAAGCAAGAAGGCGCGCTGGAAGCTGGTGGAGACCGAACTGCAGGAGGTGACGCAACAGTACGGTGACAAGCGCCGCACCGTCCTCAGCGCCGGCGCCGAACTGGTCTACGACGCGGAAGCCTATGTCGTGCACGAGGACGCTACCGTCGTGGTGACGCGAGACGGCTGGATGAAACGGCTCGGCGAGGTGAAGGATCCAAGCGCCACGCGGGTGCGCGAGGGCGACGTCGCCAAGTGGATCCTCCGCGGCAACACGCGCGACAACCTGGCGCTGTTTTCCAACTTCGGCGTCGCATACGTCATGCGCGTCGGCAATGTCCCTGCCACCACGGGGTACGGCGAACCGGTGCAGTCGACGCTGAATTTCAAAGATGGGGAGCGTGTGGTTGCGGCGGTGCTGGTGAGCGGCGCAACCGGCGAGGGGGAAGGGCAGGGCGCCTCGGGTCAAGGCGCCGGCCGCTGGCTGGTGGCCACGGCAGGGGGCATGGGGTTCTTCTGCAAGCCGGATCTGAGCGAGACGACGAAGAGCGGCCGGCGGTTCGCGCGCACCAAGGATGGCGACGAGGTCATTGTCGTTGCGCCCGCGGACGGAGAGCTGATCACCGCTGCGACTGCTGATGGGAAGGTCCTGATGTTTCCGGCGGAAGAGTTGGCCGAGCTGTCCGGTGCGGGCCGCGGTGTCATCCTGATGCGCGTCGATAAGGGCGACCGGCTGATCGGCGCCGTCTGCCACACAGCCGACAGTCCGCCAATCGCCGTCGCCGAGGACGGCAGCGAGCGCCGTTTCCACCTGCCCGAGCCGGCGCACCGCGCCCAGAAGGGTCGCAAAGCCTTGAAGCGTTTCAAAGCGGTAGAGCTGGTGTCGCGAGCCGTGACGTCGAGTGGCGACAGCACCGAGCAATAGGGCGGCGAAGCCATGAAGCAGAAATACACCGCCAAAGACATTACCGTTCTCGAAGGCCTCGAACCGGTGCGCAAGCGTCCCGGGATGTACATCGGCGGCGTCGACAGCGTCGGCCTGCATCACCTGCTGTGGGAGCTGGTCGACAACTCCGTCGACGAGGCCATGAACGGCCACTGCGACAAGGTGACGGTCACCCTGCACAAGAATGGGCAGACGGTGACGGTTGCCGACAATGGCCGGGGCATCCCGGTCGACGTGCATCCGAAGTACAAACGGCCGGCCCTCGAACTGATCCTCACGACGCTGCACGCCGGCGGCAAATTCGAGAACCAGAACTACTACCACTCCGGCGGACTGCACGGCGTCGGCGCCTCCGTGGTCACCGCCCTGTCTTCTCCGATGGTCGTGCAGGTCAAACGCGACGGGTTCCTCTGGGAGCAGCATTTCGCTCGCGGCGTGGCCACCGGCAAGCTGAAGAAAGTCGGGCCCGCGCGCGGCAGCGGCACCACCATCACGTTCACGCCCGATGCCCAGATCTTTCCGCAGACCAGCTTCAAACCGGCGGTGATCCGCGAACGCATGGAAGCCCGCTCCTATCTGCATCGCGGCCTCACCCTGGTATTCGAGAACGAAGCCGAGAAGCAGACGGAAACGTTCCAGCACGACCGCGGTATCGCCGAGTACATCGAGAAGCTCATCACCGACGGTGACAAGCAACAGGTGGCCGAGCCCTTCTACGCCGAGCGCAAGGATGGCGTGGTCATCGAATGTACACTGGCATGGACGGAGGCCACCGACGAGCGCCTGCTCTCGTTCGTCAACGGCATCCCCACCCCGTCAGGCGGCACGCACGACAACGGACTGAAGAACGGCCTCACCAAGGCGGTGCGCAACTACCTGGCGGTACAGAACCTCGTACCGAAGGGTTTGACCATTGCGGCGGAGGATATCCGTGAAGGCCTGGTGGCCATTCTCAGCATCTACATACAGCAGCCGCAATTCCAGGGTCAGACGAAGGACCGCCTCAACAACCCGGAGATCAGCGCACCCATCGACAACTTCATCCGCACCGGCTTGGAGAACTACCTGCTGAGCAACCCGAGCCAGGCCAAGGCGATTGCCAACCGCGTCATTCTCTCCGCTCGGGCGCGTACCGCCTCGCGTGCCGCGGCTGAGAGCGTGCAGCGGAAGACCGCGGTCTCACACCGCCTCAATCTCCCAGGCAAGCTGGCGGACTGCAGCTCGACGGACCCGCACGAGAGTGAGCTGTTCATCGTCGAAGGCGATTCCGCCGGCGGCTCCGCCAAGCAAGGACGCAACCGCGAGTTCCAGGCCATCTTGCCGCTGCGCGGCAAGGTGTTGAACGCGGAACAGGCGTCGATGAGCAAAGTGCTCGGCAACAAAGAGCTCAACGACATCGTTTCGGCGGTGGGCTGCGGTGCCGGCAAAGACTTCAACCCGGCCAAGCTGCGCTACGACAAAATCTGCCTGCTCATGGACGCGGACTCCGACGGCCATCACATCTGCACGCTCTTGCTGACGTTCTTCTACCGCCAGTTGCCCGAGTTGATCCGGCGCGGTCACGTCTACATCGCCCAGCCGCCGCTGTACCGCATCGAAGTAGGCAAAGAGGTGCACTGGGCCCTCAGCGACGAGGAGCGCGACCGCGTGCTGGCGAAGGCCGGCGGCAAGTCTACCAGCGTGCAGCGCTTCAAAGGCTTGGGTGAGATGAACCCGGCGACGCTCAAGGAGACCACGCTCGACCCGGCGCATCGGGCCCTGCTCCGGGTCGAAGTCACGGACGAGTCGAGGACCGAAGCGACGATCCAGACGTTGATGGGCAAAGAGGTCGAGCCGCGTTTTCGTTTCATCATGGAGCGGGCGTCGAAGGTCGAGGAAGTCGACGTGTAGGCGTGCAGCGGGAGTATTACGTACACGTTGGCAGAAATACGGTGCGTATCCTAACCCGCTCACCCTGAGCCCGTCGAAGGGTGAGCGGACGCCCGCTGGCCACCGCGGGACAGCTCCTTGACTCGCGCGTGCAGCGAGTCTCGCGGATTGCTGACGGCGATCCAGTAGCTCGTGTCCGCGAAGACAGTGTTCACTCGTCTTCTTCCTTGGGCGCTCCGTGAAGGTAGTGATGAAGGTTCTTGGCAAGGTCTCGCGGAACCTTGGCCCATTCAGAATCAGGAACCGTTGCGGCGATCTCCTCCGCAACCTCCCAGATGGGTTGGGTGGTCGGGTCGTACTTCGCCAATCGCGGTCGGCGGGCCGGAGTGCGTCGAGACCGAGTTGGTTGCGCATTCTTGCGCTGTTTTCCATTCATCGCAATCTCCTTGGCGTCGAAATACGGATAGCACATTTGCCCGCTGAATGTGCGGCACCTTCAAGTAATGTGGGCGCAACGGGACGTATCGTACGGTGGTGTGGCGCCGGGGCTAGCCATCACGGGTCAGTCCCGGCGAGCCGATTAGCGAACCCGCTCGACACGTGGATTGCCCTTGAGGTGGTGCGACATGAACTTCTTCGTGCCGAAGGTCACCGACCGCCAGCCGCCGCGCGGTCCGAATTCCTCGATCGCGATTTCTCCATACCTCCGCTGCGCTTCCTCGCGCGAAAGCCATCGCGTGACAAGGCACCACTCAGGCTGGAGGTGCTCCGAATAGAGGCTATCGAGACTACCATAGCCTCGGAGCGCTTCGAATCGCTGATAGCTGAGCCGCCGGACGATCTTGAACCCCCACCCGATCGGCTCGCCGCAATACCCATCAAACACGCACGGCCCGAAATCAGACAGGTCGGATTCGTATCCAGCAGGCTTGTTCGGAAGCACTTCCACCATGGTCAACCCCCTTCGCTAATGTCGTGGTGCTCAGGCGCGGCCCGTTCTTGGCTGTCGCCTGGAGCGGCTGGTTCGGCTAGGCCGTGCTCAACCTCCGGGGGCCGGCGGACTATGCCGTGACGACGCTGTCGAACTCGCACAGCTGCGAATAGTGTAGGAGATAGACGCCAGTGCTCGCGGCGAGCTGCCGAGCGCCGGTCGTGTAACGTGCATTTGAGACCACACACGCGGCGCTCGCCTCGTGATGGCGCATCCCAGCAAACGCTTCCTGTACAGCGGTGTTACCGATGGGAGAGGAGTATTTCTTGCACTGTATCATCACCCGCAGACCGTCCTTCTCTGCAATGAGATCGCCCCCCTGGTCACCACTGGCACCGATCAACTGGACACGCCACCCCGCCCGCATCAGCTCGTCAGCGCAAAATCGCTCAAAATCGGCGCCGGACATCGAGTTGGCAAACTCAACCTGATGACCCTCGTCGAGCTGCTTTTGCAGAGCTGCCTGGACAATGTCGGTGACCACATCTATCGCATAGGGCCGGTAACTCCCGGAGGGCAATACCCAGGTACGGTTAAGACTTCGGCTGCCCTGCCCAAGAGCCGCGTCCAGGTCTATTCCTCCGGTCAGCACGCGATCCAAGAAGTAGTCGACCTCCCGCCACCAGTCCTCGAATATCCACTGGCCATATTCATCCTCTCGCACGGTCTGTCGGTACTTCCGCATCAGTACCGGCAAGTGCTCCGGACGAATGCGGCTCTTGATTGCTATCGCCAGGTCGGCAAGGTCGCTCGCCAACTCAGCCTCCTGGCGCTTAGCCTCCGCAGCGGCGATGTCGGCATCGAGCCGCCTCCTCCGCTCCGGTTCACCCGCTTGGTGAATCAAGTAGGCCACCAGAGCTAAGCAGAACCCCCCTGCGATCATCTCGGTCATCGTGCTCTTGCCCCGATTTAGTGGACAATTCCTTGAAGCTGCCTGAGCAGCGGTCCTCCCAACTTGCTCTTCATAGTCCGCCGGGCTGCAATATGCCAAGAACGAATGCAAACGATAACGGTTATAAAAGACCTCGACTCTCGGAGCCACAGCCACATACTTACCAGCTCTCGCATCTTCGTACCGGCGCAGGAAGAGGGGTGTGTTCAGGTAGTCCGCGTCTGCAGCGCGCCCAGGAGGTTGTTCGAGGTGCGAAACCGCCTCGAGTCGAGGGTGCCGAACTGGTATTCGCCGGCTTGGCCGACCTGGCGCGTGTTCAACCGAGGTAAACGCGGGCTAGTTAGCCCGGCGGACCGGCTGTGATGACGGGGGTGCAGTTGAGATGTTGACCCGCCGGGGGTGGCAGGTCAACAGAGCTCGATCTCTAGCTGCTTGAACTCACAAGGGGTCGAGATGTATTAAAGGCGCATGCAGGCAGACGTATTGACCCGCGAAAACCGGTGCGCATTGCCGGTTTCATTGAGACGCCGACTTCAAAGTAGTGTTCTGAGGACAATTTGAGCAGCACCGACTTCAGGCTCAATGGCCTCGACGAATACACCGACGACGCAATACTCACAGAAATTAGGCGTGTTGCAGCCCTTGTGTCTCCAGGGCACATGACGAAATCCCTTTTCAAGACACATGCGAACGTTGGGTATTCTACCGTCTGTAGGCATTTCGGAACCTGGCGCAATGCTTTATCAGCCGCGGGGCTCCGTCATCTGATCAACACCGCAAGACCAGTCACCGACAAAATGGTCCTCCAACTGGCAAAGGGCATGTCGGATGACGCGCTCCTGTCCATCCTCCGCGATGTCGCGCGGAAAATAGGAAGGGAATCCTTCACGGTAGAGGAATTCAATCAACATGCCCAGATCAATGCGGCCACTCTTTGCCGGCGTTTTGACGGATGGGGCACCGCCCTCCAGCGTGCGGAACTCAATCCAGCAAAGGGGCAACGACGCTACTCGGATGATGAATGTTTTGAAAACCTACTCAACGTATGGACCCACTATGGTCGTCGTCCGAAGTACGAGGAGATGCCGCAACCGCCCTCAATCATCGGTGTCCGACCCTACATCACCCGATGGGGAACATGGCGGAAGGCATTGAGAGCCTTTGTGGATCGCATCAACAATGATCTGAGCGCGAACGCGCGGGAAGAAGCCACACCATCGGGGGATCCGCAGAGCGAGTCGGTATCGAACCATCGCCATCCAGATTCCGCAAAGGCAGATTCCGAAAAACGGGCGATCAAGATCGGCATGCGATATCAAATCCTGAAGCGGGATCACTTTCGTTGCGTCATTTGCGGTCGAAGTCCGGCCACTACGCTTGGCTTGGAACTCCATGTCGATCACATCGTTCCCTTCTCAAACGGGGGCGAGTCCGTGCTGGAGAACCTGAGATCTACATGCAGCGAATGCAATCTGGGGAAAGGGTCGAAGAGAGACGAACAATAACCAGTCCCTGCACCCGACGGCGGGAGCGATGCGAGTTCTGGAAAGGACGGTGCGGTTGCCCTACCGCGGGTGAGTGGCGAGGCGGCGATGCTGTAGAAGAACCCCAAGATCACGTCGCGAGCATCCAAGAGCTCGATATAAACCCCCGAGAGGCGAAACTCGACGATTCGGCTGAAAATGCCCGAAAGTCTTGCGAGAGAGGCTCTCCGAGCGTGTGGGGGTCATCAGAACACGTGGGGGGGACAAGTCGCGACTTTGCATGAAATTCGATAGAGCTGCGTTCTCGGGGTTGTTCTACAGTGGCTCGTTAGGTCAGATCAGCTTCTTGGGGTGATGATGATGGTGAATGCGGACACGAAAGCGGTCTTCGAGGAATTGCGGAAGGACCTGACATTGGCGTCACTGCACTTCAACGTCTTCCGCACGCTTTATGCAAGCGACCCTGCTGATGTGAACCTCCTGAATGCGGTGGCGCCGGGGACGTTCTGGGTCGTCGAAGATAGTCTCCACGATTCCGTCGTCCTCCGGCTTGCTCGCCTGACCGATGCCCGAAAGACGGCTAGCCAGGAGAACCTAACCCTTGAGACCCTGATTGAAGGGGCTGAGAAAGATGGCGAGACGAGATTGGTCCAGCAGCTGCGCGACAAGTACCGGGATGTCAAGTCACGCGTCGCGCCGATTAGGAAGCTTCGTCACAAGGTGACGGGCCATACTGACAGCCCGACCCGTCGGGGTGCGGTGGCTGTACCAACTGTCCGTCTCAGTGAGCTAACCGACGCGGTCAAGAGCGTTGAGGAGTTCCTGAATGTGTTCGAGTCCGCGGTGAACGGGAGCCAAACCGTCTACGCCCTTTCGATCATGGATGGTGAAGCCGAGGTATTGCTGCGGAGACTACGCGAAGCCTTGGCCTTCAGGGAAGAAGTCTCCGACTGGCACATGCTGGGCAATCCTCAGCGACAGCGAATACGAGAGTTGCTCAAGAACGCCCAGCCGGAGGATGGGGTGAAGACCTAACGGGACAGGCTTGCGGGCCGTAGTAACGAGTATTCCGAGTTCCGGAGCGGATACAGTTGATGGCCGAAATCTCCAAGAACGCGATGTGGCGCGAACGGGTGGCGAGCCTGCAGTGCTGGATCGCATCGAGACGAATACGCACGGTCTCGATGTAGCGCCACGCGGCTTGGCCGTCGGGTGCAGAGCCGCAGCATGTAGCAGTGGTCAAGGATTATAGGGGCTGGCGTGTACAGCAACTCGGAATACTCGGACCTACGGCCCTCAGTGGCCCAACACATGAGTTCGTCACGATGGTCCGCAGCCCATTCCAGTACCAGCGGCGGCGTGGAGGCTATGAACGAGGGCAACGAAGGTGGAGTCTCGATCAAATTGCCAGCAGTTCTTGCACGGTAATCAGGATCTCCAGTTGGACGAATTGTCGTTTGAGGCGCAACTTCAAGCGCTCCAGATACTGAATCACTTGCCCTGAGGGTACCGCCCGAAAGTCCATGACGCCGAAGACCACGACGCGATCCTGGTACACCTGACCAGCCGCTTGCCACAGGCCCTGCAAAGGGAACTGTCGCTGGGTGGAGGTCACGCCACCGAACTGTCTCAGCAGCTCCGCTTGGAGCCGAACGTATCTCGACTCGCGATGGGTCGGCCGTCGTTGTACTCCAGCGGCAGGTATATCTCGATGCTTCTAACCGGCCGCGGCACGGCGCTTCCCCTGCGTCACCGCTGCAGCCGGCCGGACAATCTCGTAGGTGAACCCACGCCCGCTGAGCAGTTCGAGGTGCGCTGGCAGCACCTCGTAGATCGGATCGCTGGCGACCAGACGCACTGGAGCGAGCTCGACCATCGCGCGCCAGGCTTTTCCCCACTGGGCTTTCGGAATGCGAATGGCAATCATAACATGGTCTCCTCGGGCGGCTCTGCTCTCACGGATAGCGCCATTCCTGCCGGGGGCGCAAGTGCAGGCTCGGCCAGCTTCATATCTCCGATCTCCGAAACCGCGCGTTCACGTCGTCGAGCGGTTCGCACATCGGCACACGACGGTCCCACGGTGCAGGAGCCGTATTCCGAGTTCCGGAGCGGATGCAGTTGATGGCCGAAATCTCTAAGGACGCGACGTGGAGCGAACGGGTGACGAGCCTGCAGTGATGGATCGCATCGAGACGAATACGCACGGTCTCGATGTAGCGCCACGCGGCATGGGCGTTAGGGGCAGAGCCGCAGCCTGCAGTGGTCAAGGATTATAGGGGCTGGCGTGTACAGCAACTCGGAATACTCGGACCTACGGCCCCCAGTGGCCGCGTCCCGAACACTGGGTTGAAGAGGCCATACGTCATCGGCTGCCGCCCGGTAGCGAGCGAACCTTGCGCACGTAGACGAGCCAGATGCGGTCGGTGAGCGCCGGACTCAATCGTTCCATGATCCAACCGAGCCAGGCGTGGCCGGTCACCGGGATGACGCTGCGGTTTTTCTCCACCCCACGCAGCACGATCTGGGCGCAGCGCGCGGGCGGCAGCGGCGTCGGCGCCAGGGCGAGCAGGCGCTC
>DASVHW010000347.1 GCA_036382395.1 Candidatus Binatia bacterium
ACGGTCGCGGCGGCCGCGAGCAGATCCTGCAGGTAAGCTTCGACGCATGTGACCAACATGACTACCCGCCATAGCTTCAGCGTTTTGGATACTTCGAGTCGCTCATTGAGAGTTCTACTGAAACGGTTGCCTGAACGCACCAACTTCGCCACGGCCGCTTGATCTTTAACATCGATGGACTTTCCAAGCGAAAAGAGGCGAGCAGCAGCCCTCTTTACGAAGGTCATCTCGCGCGTCTCAACGTCAACCATGTGCGAGATGCCTTCCAGATTCTGCTCAAACGCCACCCACGCTGGGGTGTGCGGTTTTGACTTGGACGCGGAATGAGTTCGTTTGCTTGCCATGCTATTGGGCGCTGAACTGCTCGCCATAAGTGCAAAGGGTCCGCTGCCTAACGCCGTGCGCTTGAGCCGCGGGTGGTGCGCGGCGGCTGTTGGGCAGTCGGCTTGAAGCGCGAGTTGGATTGCCTTGCTGGAGTAGAGCAGAAGTACGAGTCCCGGCCGATCCACCGACACGTATCGAGGGTCTCGTCGATTGCGGTCTCAAGCTGATCAAGTCGCTGCTGCTGCTCGGTCACCTCGCACCCGTGGTAGTGAACTACTTCTTTCAGCACACCATTTGCGTGGAACGAAGTGATGACCGTTGCGGCATCCCAGTACCAGTTGGAACAGGTGTCCTCACCGCAGCGATCGCCGCCGCCAAACAGCGCCAGTAGATAGCAGTCCTGCAGAGACAGGAAATCAGACTCCTGGAAGGCGTTGACCAATGCGACCAGCTGCTCATCCGACACCGCAGCGGTGGCGCGGCCAGTCGTTTCCACAAAACGGATACCTTCGAAGCTGACAAGACCGGACGAGTCCACCGACACCGTGTATACGGGGCATTCGCCGAAGCACATCTGGCGCTCCAGGGTTACCCGCAAGTCAGACGGCACCGTGCCCGACGGCTGTTTGCTGTCATGGTCGCTGCCGCACGCGAGAGAGAGCACGGCAAGAAAGCTCCCGGTCACGCAAAGCAGGAGTCGGCGAAACTGTGGCATCACGCACGCGAGCAATCCAACTACTATTCGACTCCCGACTGAAATCCGCTACCCCTGCGGGTTCCTGCAGCATAGCACCCTGCCACCAGCTGGCTCCCATAGGTCATGACTCGCGTGCAAGTCAAGCAGTTAAACCACTACCGAGCGTCTTGCGCACGCTGCGCCTCGGCAACCAGCCGCAACCAAGCGCGCTCCGCCGCAGGCGGCATGGGCTCAGTGCGAGCCAGCATCTCACGGGCGTCCGGCCGATCTTCGAGGATGGCGCGCGCCAGCTCGCACACTTCGACGAAGCACTCGAGTCGCTCCGACGGCGTGATTGCTGCGTAGCGCTCGGTGTCGGACACGTCAACGGTGCGGCCGAGCCACGGAGGAGGGGGAGTGTGCATGCCGACAGTATACGGCAGCTCAAATGCCGGCTGGGCGGAAAGGACAATCGGGCGACCCCACCGCAATTCCGACTCATGCCAGGCCGTACTCTACCCGCAGCAGCTGCCGTGGTCCGCCGCGGGGCTCAAACGTATGGCAGAAGCGGCGCGCCTGCTGGCCCTCCAAAGAGAATGCCGGTGCGGATGGGATGTGCGTCAAATTTGGGGGTTTGTAGAACCCGCTTGGCTTACCGCGCGAAGTAGATCGGTTCCGCAGTGTACATTGCGGTCGATACGCCGAAGGCGTTGTGCACCACAGCCCAGGGTTGGGTCAGTGACCCTTGGCGCGCGGCGCGCCCACCCTGGGTAGAGAATCGCCAGAACACCCTACCCCAAAAGGGGTTGCGCTCTGGTCGGCGCAACATGATGTACGAGAATCAGCGAACAGGCCGGCGCGACGTAACCCTGTCAGGGTAGAGCTGTCGGAACCTTGTCTACCCAGGGTAGCCGCTACTGCGGCAACCCTGGGCTGTGATACGTAACGCCTTCGGCGTATGCGGAACGGCTAGCACCCACGCTATCGAGATCGCCTGAAACCTGCAGTAGGAGCTAGTGGTAGAACCCTTCTCGCGACCGCGAGTTTCGAGATTCCCCACATTCATGACGCACACCCTGGAAGGCCAGGAGTATCGTGTCGACCTTGTGGCTTGGTTGCGAACCATGATATCGCTTGCGGCTTCGGTGCGCGTCGCAGTATCTTGTTGACGAATGACCATGGGAGATGCTACCCGCAGGCGTCGGATAAAAACGAGGATGTGGAATACCATGGCGTGGCATATGCTCAAGACTAGGATTCGACTCGCTTCAGTTCTGTTGCTGGTTGCGGTGACCGCTGGTTGCGGCGGCTCCACCATGGACATCGTGGAATATCCAATGCCAGGCGCCCCCGCTGACACGCCGCGTCCGTCGGCGACGCGGGCCCCCACGCCGAGCCGCACTGCCAGTCCGCTGGCGACCCAGACGCGCGTGTCCACGGCCACGCCGACGTACATGGGCACACCGACAAACACACCGATAGCCACCAACACCGCGGTTCCGACGGACACCGCGGCGGTTACCCCGATGGCCACCGATACGCCGGTAGCGGTCACGTCGACACCAACGAACACGCCTCCGCCCACGGCGCCGACAGCGCCGACCAACACGCCGACTAATGCGCCACCGACGGCGACGCCGGTAACGCCGCCGAGCGCCACCCCGACGACCCCCGTACCAGGCAACACCTCGACGCCAACCGCTACTCCGTCTTCCACCGCTGCGCTGGTGAACACGCCGACGCCAAGCGCTAGCGCGACGGCGACCACGCCCTCCGGCGGTACACCGCTCGGCGACCGGACATTTACCATTGTCACGACAGCATCAGGATATTACAGCTCGTACCTGCCGACGCTCGCCCTTGGCAAGCCGGCGGGGTCAATGACCCTCACCGCGGGCGCTCCGGATGGGAACGGCGACGCCGCCACGACCGTCACCGGGCCGTTCATCATTTCCATCCCGATTGCGCTTGGGGCCACTACGGTTTGCAGCAAGATCGAGTCCTGCACCGGGGAGCTGCACTGCAACGGCGGCGCCAACGTCGATGAGACGGAAACCCTCGACAGCCTCAAGGCCGGCCTGACCTGTATCCAGGACGGTACGCATAACTGCCCGAGTGGCACCGGCACCCCCGTGTGCTGCAGTAATGCCTGCGAAGGTGTGGGCAAGGGAGGAAGCGGTAACAGCGTCGTTTCCGCGACCGGCGTGAACCCGACTACGGATAGCGGTCCGGGCGCCCTGCTGCTCACTTGCATGCAGCGCAACGTTACGGTCAATAAAGGCAGCGGCGTGATTTGCAGCACGCTTGACTTTTCGGCCGCCAAATTATTTCCGCAGATTTACACCACGGGAAGCAGCACCGCCGTCGTACTGCATGAGTGCTCCGGCGCCAAGCTAGGGGATACGGTCCCGACGTTCGCCAAGACTGGTAAGAATTTTGACTGCGCCAACTGGACCTCGGCAACTGGCCCCGGCGCCTTTGCCTTCTCCACACCCGCGGAGGAGCCGTCGACCGCCACCCCCAGCGATGGCTCCCAAGCTGGATTCCTCAGCGGCCACTGAGTGGGAGTACCGCAACGCGGCATCGTCGGAGTGCGGTGGAAGGCGGAAAAATGCGGCGATACGTCGTGCTGATTCTGACGGCCGGTGCCCTTACCGGCTGTCATCTGCGGTCCGGCGCTGGGCCTGCCGCATCGTCATTGGCCGCGCCGCCCAGCGCCGAGGTCAGTGCCGCCGTTTCGAAGCTGCTGCGTTCGGCGGCCGCCGCCGAAGAGGGTGATGCAAACGAACTCGAGGGCAAGCTGGCCGCGATTGCCTCTTTCGGTGACCCGGCGATTGGTTTGTTGGCGGCGGGGCTCGCCGACCCGGACGAGAAGGTCCGCCTGGCCGCTGTGCAGGCGCTCGCCAAGATCGATACACCTGCCGTCGTCGATCCGCTGCTGACTGCCCTCAAGGATGAAAGCTCCGACGTGCGCACGGAGGCCGTGCGGGCACTGGGGCAGCGCCGCGACCGGCGCGCCGTGCCGGCGCTGCTGCGGCAGGCGCAGGAGGATGATACGGATTCGGTGCGGTACGACTGCCTGATAAGCCTCGGGCTGATCGGCGATCCGGCCGTCGTCCCGCTGCTGCTCACGGGCACGCACGACGATGATCCCTACGTGCGCATGTGGTCGATGAGCGCCCTCTGCGACATGCAACATGAGCAGGCCCCCGAGCTGGCGCGCACGATGGTGCGCGATGCCAACGTCTACGTCCGCCGACAGGTGGTGGCCGGGTGCGAACAGGCGCTCGACACACCCGGCGGGCATCAAGCGCTGATCGATGTGGCGCTGTCGGATGACCTTGAGACCAGTCTGCGGGCGGGGCGCGCCCTGGGGAATTACCGGCAGAAGCGCCCTGGAGACGCGGAGCTGACCGAGCACATGCGCCAGGCCGGGCGCGGTGGCCTCACCAATCCGGCGCAGGCCGCGAATGCGGCGCTGCTCCTCGGTGATCTTCGTGATCCCGCCGCGGTCAACCGACTGATCGAGGCTCTGCGGGACCCGAACTATTTCATCCGCGCGTTGGCCGCCCGCAAACTCGGCGATATCGGTGATCGCCGGGCCGTGCCGGCGCTGATCAAGGCCCTCAGCGATCCGCAGAATCTCGTCGTCGGCGCGGGATACATCGCCGTCCAGCGCTTCGCGGCGGACGGTGACGCACAGGCCCAAAAAGCGGTCAGGAACTTCAAGGGAAAGAAAGTCGCTGAGTCGTCAGGGCGCTGAAGCCGGTCATACCGGCGAAGGCGGACTTCCATGTGGGGTGGTGATGTCTCCGCGCCATGGATTCCCGCCTAAAGATTGCGGGAATGACGGGTGGGGACTCGCCCGACATTCTGGGCAAAGCCGGCTGTAGCCCACGCAGGTGGGCTTCGTGCATCTCGTTGCCGCGAATTTATTCGCCAGGCTTCTTTGACGATCCTGGAAGAGCCTGGCGGTTGAAACCGCGGCAACGAAAGGCACGAAGTCGCCCTGCGGCGACTGTTGCCTGTGGCGGTAGCGGCTGTGCTGAAAAAGTCGGAGCGGTGGGCGAACTCCCACGTTCAAGCCCGATTGTTTGTGCAAACCCGCTTGAACGCGGTAACAAAAAGGGGCCTCGGTTACCCGAGGCCCCTTTGGATTCGCTGAGCGGAATATTGGCGCGACGCAGGTCGCGTTTGAAATCGATGTCGCGCAGCCCGGTTACGGAGCAACCATGATGCCGGCAAACCCGAATTCAGCCCCCGCCAAGCACGTGGGGCCCGGCGGCGCAACTGCGCAGTCGAGCTGCTGGGCCGGCGTGAGCGTCCTGATCGCAATGGAACCCACACCCAGCGGCTGTCCGAGAATTGAGCTGGCGAGGGCGCCGAACACGTCGTTGGCAGTAACGTGGTTCAGGCCGTTGGCTACGAAGGATGCCTTACCTTGTACGAACTGTATGGGGACGCCGGCGACATGCAGCCAATCGATCCCCTGAGGTGAAATTGTCGGGGTTAGGAACTGTTGCACGCTGAGGTCGAGCACGGCGAGAACCGGGGTCAGCGGGGTTTTCACGCCGCACTTGAAAGGTTTATCTTTATCGTTCCCCTCTGCCGGGCAGTTAACGTTCTTGAGGGTGAGCGTCGTGACCATCCCTCCTAGATCCGCAGCCTTTGCGGACTTGATCATCAGCTTGTTCCCCCCAGCCTTGATCTGAAAGTCACTCGTATTAACGGGAGTAGTATCGGCAGCGGCGGCTGGCGCCTGGTTGATAGTTTGCGAATACGAGTCCACGGCGCGAGCCGTACCGACGAGCAGCGGTACGCCAAGGGTTACTACCGACACGATACGACAAGCATTTCTGAGCTTCATACGCCCTCCTCCTATCAAAGATGATTTCCACATAGTCCAGGGAGGCGGGTTTTGTCAACAAAAAAATCGCCCAATTCGGCCCGGCGTCGATAATGTCCGTCGTGCTGGCGGGCGCCCCTTCCGACAGGCATGTCCTGAGCAACGTCGAAGGGCTCAGGACATGCTTCGAGACGCCGCCACAAGAAGGCGGCCCTTACCCATGAACCTGAAGCTGACCTGGCGAATGAATTCGCGGCAACGAAAGGCACCAAGGCGCCCTGCGGCGACTCCCCCCGCCCCACATCCAGAGACACCTCTGCCCGTCGGGGAGCGGGGAGCCCACGCAGGTGGGCTTGGCGCTCTTGTTGCCGCGGTTTCAACCGCCGGGTGGGGAGATGCGGCGGTTCATGGGCCCTGCAAGCCGGTGTCCTCGCAGGGTCGGGCTCTCAGGGCGAGCGGTTCGGTGCTTGATTGTCGACAGCTTCTTACCCGCTCACGCTGAGGAGGCCCCGTCTCAGGGGCCTCCTCGAAGCATGTCCTGAGCCTGTCGAAGGGCGTGCCCGTTTGGAAGAGACTTTATGGGCAACTCCGGTTACGGCGCTGGCGCCTCTTCGAGCACGCCGGCAGTAATGAGTGCGTCGATTTCCGCTTCGCTCATCTCCAACAACGAACGGCATATCAGGCGCGTATGCTGCCCGAGCAGCGGGGCCGACTCGACCCGAGGCGGAGGCATGCCGCTTGCCCGAAAGCCGGAGCCTTCCAAGACCACCGGTCCGAGCCCGACCTGATCGATGCGCTGGAAGAAGCCGCGCGCCGTCAGATGCGGATCGTTGATCTGGTGCACCGGGTGCTCGACCATCGCCGCCGGCACGCCACGGCCCTGCAGCAGCGTCATGACCTCTGCCGGCGAACGCGTGCGTGTCCACGCGGCCAAGGCCTCGTCGATCGGCTCGCTGGCCTGACGCCGTCCCTCGACGGTGTCGTACTGGGGCGCGCCTAAGGATTCCGGAGCCCCAATCGCGGCGCGTAGGGCCTGCCATTCGGCATCGCTGCGCACGTTGATCACGCACCACTCGTCCTCTCCCGCACAGGGGTAGACACCCCACGGCGCGCCGCTGTCGCTGCTGTTGCCGCGCGGGCGGACCGTGCCAGGGGCGAGGCTTTCTTTGATGAACAGGTCGCCGAGCAGCTGCACCAGCACCTCGAACTGCGCCACCTGCACGTGCGCGCCACGGCCGTCGCGCCGGCGACGCAGCAACGCCGCGACCACGCCCAATGCCCCGAGCCGGCCGACCAGATGATCGGGATGAATGTTGGTCGAGCCTTCGGGCTTGTCCTCCTCCGGATAGTTCCACAGGTACTGCAAGCCGCTCACGGTATGCGCATTGGGCCCATAGCCCGACCAGTTCTTCCACGGTCCCGAGGCGCCCAAGAGCTGCGTCGAGAGCATGATCAGGCGCGGATTGATCTGCTGCAGATCGTGATAGCCGAGCCCGAGCCGGTCCATCGCGCCGGTGGCGCTATTCTCGATGACCACGTCCGCCAGGCTCACCAGGCGGCGCGCCAGTGCGGCACCCTCCGGCGTCTTGAGGTTCACCCCAAAGCCCCGCTTGCTGCGATTGGCTGACGCAAACGGCGGATTCATGGGGCCGGGGATGACTTGGCGGATGAAGTCTGGCGCACGGCTGCTTTCGATCTTGATGACCTCGGCGCCGTGCTCGGCCAGCAAGCGGCCCACCTCGACGCCGGCAACACCAACGCCGAAATCGATTACGCGAAGGCCGGCGAATGGAGAAGAGACAGCGGCAACAGGGGAGGGCGCCGCCGGCATCGATTTACGCGCGGTCGCCCGAACCTCGGCGGCAACCGCCTCGTTATGCTGGCCCACAGCGGGCGCGCCTCGCGTGGGGCCAAGCCGCGCGCCGTCAAACTCGAAGAAGCCGGACGGCACCCTGGCCCGCAGACCCGGCATCAGGTCCAACTCGACGAAAGTTCCCCGGGCGCGGGTGTGCTCGTTGTCGAGCACCTCGCGGGGCTCCAGCACCGGTGTGGCGGGAATGCCGCGCGCCTGCGCTTCGCGCGCCGCGGCCTCCTTCGTTCGCGCTGCGAAGAAAGCCTGGACGACCGGCTCGATCGCAGGGCGGTTGAAGACGCGCTGGAGGAACTCGTCGTACGCCGGATCTTGCAACTCCGCCGGCTCGCCCATCCAGGCGCGCAGCGCGCGCCAGTGCTTCAGGCTGATGATGATCAGGCGCAGCCAGCCGTCGGCGCAGCGATACACCGGATACATGCCCGCGCCTTCGCGGTGGGTGTAGAAACCCATCATTGAGTACAGCGGCACGCTCCAGTCGGCGAGGTTCGACGTGGCCTCTTGGACGGAGACGTCGAGCCATTGGCCGCGGCCGGTGTGGAGCCGATGATAGATGGCCATGGCGGTGCCGAAGGCGGCGGTGATGCTGGCGGTGTCGTACGCTTGTGAGCC
>DASVHW010000348.1 GCA_036382395.1 Candidatus Binatia bacterium
GCGTTGAAGCTGATCGTGCTGGGACAGGTCCGCGGCGAGGTCCGTGGCGCCGAGCGCGTCGAAATCGGCAGTGGGGGCCGGCTCATCGGAACGGTCGAGGCACAAAGTCTGGTGGTGAAAGAAGGCGGCTGTCTGGAAGGCGACTGCCGCATCATGCCACCGCGCGCCTCGCTTCGCGTCGTGCGGTCGCTGCCGACAGCCGCGGACACCTGAGAAGGACAGTTCGATAGTCTGTAGTTGATCGCCGGAGATCGAAGGCCATCCGGCTTTTCTCTCTCACTATCGACTACCGACGATGACCTGTTTCGAGCAGCGCCAGATCGTACTCGAAGGCGGCGGCAGTGTCTCGGCTGTCGTCGCGCTTCCGGAGGTACGCGCTGCGGACGATACGCCGGCAGTCATTCTGGCCCATGGCGCCGGGAACGACATGCACAGCCCCTTCCTGTCCGCCATCCATGAAGGTCTGGCGCGATGTGGCTACGTGACGGTGAAGTTCAATTTCCCATACAAAGAACGCGGCGGACGTGCTCCGGACCACGCGTCCATTCTGGAGGCGTGCTATGCTCGTGTGCTTCACACCGTCCGTAACGATCGGCGGATTGCCTGTCAGCGCATCGTGATCGGCGGGAAGTCGCTCGGCGGCCGCATCGCTTCGCACTTAGCCGCCTACGGCGAAGAGGTTGCGGGATTGCTCCTGCTCGGCTACCCGTTGCATCCACCCCGCAAGCCTGACCGGTTGCGCGTTGCGCACCTCACCAACATCCGCATACCGATGCTTTTCTTTTGCGGCACCCGCGATGCACTGTGCGAGTTCCCCCTGCTGCAACAGGCGCTCGCCCGTTTGTCTATGCGCGCGGAACTTCACATCATCGAAGGCGGGGACCATTCCTTCAATCTCCCAAAATCGATGCAGCGTGATAGCATGGCTGTTTGCGCAGAGATCATCGAAGCCAGCGCGCACTGGCTGGCGACACTGGGCAAGTAACCACACCATCACAACGGAGGGGAATGAGTCATGGCAGACGAACCGACACCACCGCAGAATCAAATCTCGATTCAGATAGATGCGGACAGTGCGACCGGGGTGTATTCGAACCTCATGATGATCAGTCACCGCAAAGAGGAGTTCGTCCTCGATTTCCTGTTTGTCCAACCGCAGCGGACCGCACAGGGACAGGCGGTGGCGAACCTTCGGTCGCGTGTCATCACCACGCCGGAACACATGAAGCGCATCCTCAAAGCGATCGAGGAGAACATCACGCGCTACGAGCAAGCGTTCGGCACCATTCAGGCGGCCACCGACATGCCCAAGGTGATGCACTGATTGGGGTCTTTCGGAACATTTGCTGTTGCTTGCCGCTTTCTGTAGAAAATAAGGTGAAGCATCAGGAGAGGCAGCGGTATGGGGCCCGAGCGTCCTCGTCAGCAATCTGAGTCTGCACTCGTTCACCAACCGTTCCGGGTTCTCGGCACGCTGCAGGTCCAGCGTCCCATCCCAGCGGCAGCGCCAGCGACGGCACCCCCGGCCGCGCCACCTGTGCCGCCGAGCGATGCAGCGACGCTGTTCCGCCAAGCCGTGGCGGGGGTGACCCCCTTGAAGGCGAGCGCGCGGGCGCGGGTTGCAGGTCCGGCACCCGCCTCACCCGCGCGGGCAATCACACATCCCGACGCCGAGGCGCTCGCCGAATTGTGCGATATTGTGGGTGGCAGTGCCCCGTTCGACATCAGCGACAGCGACGAACACCTCGAAGGCGCAATGGTCGGGCTCGATCCGCGCTTGCTGCGCCGCTTGCGCAGCGGCGAGTTCGCCTATCAGGACCACCTGGACCTCCACGGCATGACGAGCGAAGAGGCGCGTCCAGCGGTGGAATCGTTCCTCACCCATGCCTACCAGAGCGGCAAGCGCTGTGTGCTCATCGTCCATGGCCGCGGCCTCAATTCAAAGGACCAGATTCCGGTCCTGAAGAGCCGCCTCGCAACCTGGCTGGCCCGTGGGCAGTCGGCGCGGCGCATCCTGGCATTTGCCAGTGCCCGCCCGTGCGACGGTGGGGCCGGCGCCTTGTATGTTCTTTTGCGCCGGCAGCGCAATGTGAAGCGGCCGATCCGCGTTATCGTCGGCGCCAAGTGGTGAGGTCGAACGGCCTGCAAGCCCCGGGGTTTTCTCCAGTCGGTTTTCAGCTATGCTCTCTCTGCTCCAGATGCGATGCCAAGCCTTCATTTCGGCCGTCATGGGTATTGTGGTATTAGCAGGCACCGCCATGGCTGACCCGACAACGCGTTTTCCGCCCGAGTTCGTGGGTCAGTTGCAGCACAGCAAGGAGATCTATGTTGCCACGCTACGCAAAGACGGAAGGCGCAGCACCGTTGTCCCTGTGTGGTTCGGCATCCTCGACGATGCCATTTTGTTTGCCAGCCTTCCCGACAACCATAAGGCAAAACGCGTGAAGCGCGGGAGTCCGATCTTTGTCTCAGTCCAAGGCAAGGATGGTCCTTTCATCAAGACCAAGGCCGAGATCGTCAAAGACGGCGCCGTCGCGGAGCGCCTCGGACAGATCTACTCGCAGAAGTACTGGATTGCCTGGGTGGGGATGTTCCGGCCCAGCCGCGCGAAAATCGAGACCGGCAAGAACGTCCTGATCCGCCTCACCCCGGAACCATAACCCGCTCGCCAACACCGATTGCATGGGCCCCGGAAACTCGGGTAGAGGGTTGGGGCGCGGAAGCATACAAGCCGCGACTTCGGGAGGAACCATGGATTTCGCCCTGTCTACAGATGAGCTGCTTCTGCAGCGATCCGTACGCGACTTCGTCGAGGAGCAAGCCAACACCTGTTGGAAAGAGATCGATCGAACCGATGAGTTGCCGGCGCATGTCATCGAGGGCGCCTGCGGTCTGGGGCTCTTCGCTCTCAGCATCCCCGCCGAATACGGCGGCCTTGAGTTGTCGGTCATGCAGAAGGCGCTGGTGCATGAGATGCTGGGGCGCGGCCCGTGGGGGCTGGCAAGCTTCATCAGCGTGCACACCGGCCTCGGCTGTGTCGGCATCGTGCGCTTCGGTTCCGAGGAGCAGAAGCGCCACTATTTGCCGAAGATGGCGACGGGGGAATGGCTCGGCTCATTCGCGCTCACCGAGCCCGGCGCTGGTTCCGATGCCGCCGCACTGCAAACCCGCGCCGAACGCCGGGGCGACAGCTACATCCTCAATGGGCGCAAAACCTTCATCACCAACGCACCCAAAGCACACCACCTGTTCCTCTTCGCCCGTACCGACAAAGGCATCACCGCGTTCATCGTCGATGCGGACTCGCCGGGCCTGAGCATTGGCGCGGTGTTCGATACCATCGGGCACCAGGGCGCACGCATCTCGGAGGTCGTTCTCGACGACTGCCGCATCCCCGTTGACGCGCTGGTGGGCGAGGAAGGACGCGGCTTCGACTACGCTAAACGCACCCTGGCAGAGGGGCGCACGACCCTGAGTGCGCGCTGCGTCGGCGCCGGCCAGAAGGCGCTGGAGCTGGCACTCACCTACGCCGAGGAGCGGCACACGTTTGGAAAGCCGTTGGCGGAGCATCAAGCCATCGCCTTCCGACTCGCCCAGATGAGCGCGCGGATCGAAGCGGCACGCCTGGTGGTGTATCGCAGCGCGTGGATGTTAGATCGCGGCAGCCCGGCCGTCCGCGAATCCTCGACGGCAAAACTGGTGGCGGCGGAGAGTGCCTGGCAGACGGTGGATGACGCCCTGCAGATCTTCGGCGGCAACGGCTATGTCCGCGGCGAGTATATGATCGAGCGCATCTGGCGCGATGTCCGCGTCGCACGCGTCTACGACGGTTCCAGCGAAGTGCAGCAGATAGTCATCGCCCAGCGCTTGCGCAAGGGCGACGTCGAAACGACGTACAACTAGGCCCCGCAGCACGTCGCAGCGGTTCAAGACCGTTCAGGCTCCCAATTGCGGTGCGTTTTCCTCGTTGGTAAGGTGGCCGCCGTATCGGAGCTGGGCACGAGGTCGACCAATGGCAACCATCATTACCAGTGAATGCATCAACTGTGGCGCGTGCGAGCCGGAGTGCCCGAATACCGCCATCTACCAGGGCGGGGTGGAATGGGAGTTGACCGGCGTCACCCATCCGCCCATCGCCACTGAGATTTTTTACATCGTGGCGGAGAAATGCACGGAGTGTGTGGGGTTCTTCGACCACGAAGCCTGCGCCGCCGTGTGCCCGGTCGACTGCTGCATACCCGACCCCAAGAATCCGGAAACCGAAGGCGCGCTACTTGAGCGGGCAAAGCAGCTCCATCCCGAAGGGACCTTTGGCGGCGACTTCCCCTCCCGCTTCCGCAAGGGGGGCGCAGCCGCTGCGGCACCAGCCGCCGAGGCGCCTCAGGCAGTCCCGGTACCAACGACGCCGCCACCTCCCGCTCCGACACCGGCGTCGGCCGCTACGGCGGCTCCCAAGCCCGCATCAACGCCTGCGCCGGCGCAACCGACTGAGCCAGCGCCCTCGACCGCGAAGGCAGCCGCACCCCCACCTCCCCCGTCAGCAGCGCAGGTGGCCGAACCGGCACCCGCGCCAGTAAAGACTGCGCCTGTCCAGACTCCGCCACCGGCCATTGTGCAACCTACGGCTGAAACGCCATTCAACATCCCCGAAATTGGCGGGTGGGAGATCCCGATCGAGTGCTTCCGTTGCCACGGCACTTACGCCGTAGCCTACAAACACTTCCGCAGCGGCGTTGTGCTCTACTGCCCCTCTTGCCAGGGCTCGTATGTCGTCACGACCTCCATGCATGGCCGGGTGAGCCGCGCCCTCCACCAGTTCCACGGGCGCTGGCGCGAGCAGTTCGACCGCTTTCAAACCGAGCGGCGGAAGGAGTTGGAGGCGTTCGAGGAACGCCAGCGGGCGCAGCTCGAAGCGTTCAACGAGTCCTTGAAGCAGGCGAGCCGTGAATTCAGGCCGCCTGGCGCGTCACGCAAGCGCGCCTGGATCTTTGGGTGAGAAAAGAAGCGGCCGGCAATCAGTGGTCGGCCGTCAGCCAGAGGGATTGTCGTCCCTCCCAAGCTGAACGCTGATTGCTGACAGCTGAAAGCTTCCCTCACGGCAATCGCTTCACGTCGTGGCCCACGGGTGGTGCTCCGGCCGCCCCGAACGGCGGCGGACCCGCAGCACCTACGGGCGGCGGACCTGCAGCATTTCGCGGAGGTGGTCCAGCCGCACCTAACGGCGGCGGACCCTGTGGCCCCACAAAGACCGGCCGCCTGAGCTGCCGCCGGCACGCCTCGACTTCATTCCCCGTCATCCCGGTCGCACGGGCAATTTCGACCGTGCTGCGACCCTGTTGGAACAAGCTGAGGAGTGCCGAACAATCTTGTGCGCGCGCAGCAGTGGCACACACAAGAACGATCGTTACAGCAGCGAGCGTTTCCCCAACCCGATTCCAGCTGCCCAACCTCATGCGACGTGGAGTCATGATCTGCCTCCTACAGAATACTTGTAACACAGATTTATCCAGAATGTCGCATCGCACTCTGGGATGTGCGCCGGCTCGGTAATCGACACCAACACGAACAACACGGTGAAGGAGATTGGGGTCGGCCTGAATCCGCTCGGCGTCGCCATCACGCCCGATGGCCACTTCGTCTACGTGGCGAATCGCCAGCCATTGAACATCACGGCAGTCGGTAATGTCTCCGTAATCGACATCGGCACGAACGCAGTCGTTGCCACAGTCGGGGTTGGTGAGAACCCGACCGGTGTGGCCGTCGGATCAATTTCAGGGACCTGCTCGGGCGACTGCAACAACGATGGCGTGGTAACCGTTGATGAGCTGCTTCTAGGGGTCAACATCGCTCTAGGCACTGCGCCACTCAGCGAGTGTCTGTCCCTTGATGCCAACCACGACGGTGTGGTCACCGTCGATGAGCTGCTCGCGGCAGTAAACACAGCTTTAAACGGCTGTGCGGACGCCTAACCCCCCTTTCGCCGAGTTCCCAGCGATCCGCGCTGGCGTGTCATTTCCGCGTCCCTGTGCGATGCTATAGGGGAGAACTGATCAGGAGGGCTCTCGATGACTGAGCATGACTACCGGGTCGTGGGCGCGCGGCGCCATTGCGATGGAAGCGCTGGAGGAGTAGACAGCTCAGCCGTACGGATATGATTCGCAAGCCGGCCCCGTTGCGGCGGGGCGATGTGATTGGGGTGGTGGCACCGGGGGGTGCAGTGGACGAGGCGAGCCTTCAGGCCGGTGTCCGTGTCCTCGAGGACGCCGGATTCCGCATTCAACTTGGCGCTGCAGCACGCAACCAGGCGGGCTACCTGGCCGGTACGGATCACGAGCGTGCCAAGGACCTCCATGAGATGTTCCGCGCACCCGCGATCAAGGCCATAATTGCGGCCCGCGGCGGCTACGGATCGGGACGTCTCTTGCCGCTCATTGATCCGGCTGAGATCCGGCAGCACCCGAAGATCTTCGTCGGCCACAGCGACCTCACATTCTTGCTGAACGACTTCGTGCAACGCGCTGAGCTTGTCAGCTTCCATGGCCCGATGATTACCGGTTTGCAGCAGCGGCCAGAAGCCGCAGAAAGCTTGCTGAGAATGCTGACAGGCAATCGCATCGGTTGGCATCAACCAGCACAGGACGTTGTCCAGCCCGGCACGGCGGAAGGCCCACTGGTTGGCGGCTGCCTCTCGGCAATCGTCGCAACCCTTGGAACGCCCTATGCGCTGGAGACACGTGGGTGTCTCCTCTTTTTGGAAGATGTGAATGAGAAGCCGTACCGGGTCGATCGCATGCTAACCCAACTGCGCCAGGCCGGCGCACTGGGCGAGGTGGCAGGGGTCATCTTTGGTGAAATGAGCGGCTGCATCGCAACGGAAAACGAACGTGTCTCAGTCCGTGACGTCATCGCAGAAGCCTTCGCCGACGCACCGTATCCGGTGGCTTTTGGTCTGCCGAGCGGCCACGGGCTCGGAACTCTGACGTTGCCGCTCGGCATTCGGGCGCGCCTGGCCGGCGAGCGCCTGACCTTGCTGGAATCGCCGGTGGCGGAACAGTGCTGAGTCCTGAGTTCCAAAGATGACCAAATATCCTACGTGTCAGCGCGGCAGCCAGAAGCGAGTGAAGTTACACGGTGACTTCATCTTGAAGGCTCGGGGTCCCAATCTCAGGACTCAGGACTCAGGACTCAGGACTGTCTGATGAGTTTCGACCAAGTCGAGCGCGAAATGGAGGCGGCCGTCGGGCGCCGGGTCTTTCCCGGCGCGGTCCTTCTGGTACGCGAGGACACGCGGGTCTTCTACCACCGGGCCTTTGGCCACCGCAGCCTCGAGCCGGAAGTCACACCGATGCGGGAAGACACGATTTTCGACGTGTCCTCGCTCACCAAGCCATTTGCCACCAGTATCGCGATGATGCTGCTGGTAAAAGAAGGGAAGATCGCGCTGGATGACCGGGTCACGCGGTTCTTCCATAATTTCGGCGTCTACGGAAAAACGCATATCACCTTCCGCCATCTCCTCGCCCACATGTCCGGCCTGCCGGCCTGGCGGCCGTATTACAAGGAGATCCAGCAAATCGAACGGCGCGGCGGCCGGATCAATTTTCTCGCCAGCCAGGCGGCCAAAGCCCACGTCTACCAGGCCATCCATCGCGAGCATGTGGAGGCCGCGCCGGGCAAACAGGTGATCTACAGCGATCTCGGCTTCATGTTGCTCGGCGCAATCATCGAAGAGGTCGGCGGCATGGCGCTCGACCGCTACTGTCATGAACGCATCTTCCGGCCACTCGGCTTGCGCGCGACGGGGTTTGTCGATCTGTCCTTGCTGCGGACGCGCCGACTGGAACCGGTCACCGAGATGATCGCACCGACAGAGCGGTGTGCGTGGCGCAAGAAGATTCTCTGCGGTGAAGTACATGACGACAATGCCTACGCCATGGGTGGCGTGAGCGGGCATGCCGGTCTATTCACCTCGGCCAAGGACCTCGACACCATTCTCTGTCACCTCAAAGACTGCTACCGCAACATCGGCCAGCTGATCCCGGCACGCATCATCACCGAGTTCTGGACGCGCGACCAGACGGTGCCGGCTTCCACCTGGTGTCTCGGCTGGGACACACCCTCGCCCGTCGGCTCGAGTACCGGGACTTGTTTCTCGCCACACTCAGTCGGGCATCTGGGGTTCACCGGCACCTCCGCATGGCTCGACCTGGAACATGACCGCCACGTCATCTTGCTGAGCAACCGCGTGCATCCGAATCGTGACAACGATCTCATCAAAGCCTTCCGCCCTTTCATTCATGATCTGATCGTAAAGGCCCTGTCCTAGAAGAGCACCCATGATGCAGGCCCCCGCCATTCCTGACGCCGTGCGCCGCGGCAGTGCGCGCCGCATCCATCTGATCGCCATCTGCGGCGTCGGCATGTCTGCTCTCGCCGGCATGCTGATGGAACGCGGCTATGAGGTATCCGGCTCCGATGAGAACGTCTACCCGCCGATGAGCACGATATTGGAGCGGTTGGGAATCGCCATCCGGCCAGGATTTAGAGCCACCAACCTCGCGGACCGGCCCGATCTGGTCGTCGTCGGCAACAAGGTGTCCCGTACCAACCCGGAGGTTGAAGCGTTGTTGACGAGCGGAGTGCCGTACGTTTCATTCCCTCAAGCCCTGGCAGAGCTGTTTCTGGCCGACCGCCGCCCCCTCGTCGTTGCCGGGACGCATGGCAAAACGACCTCGACCGCGCTCCTAGCCTGGGTGCTCGAGCAGGCAGGCCTGGATCCCGGCCTGATGGTTGGCGGTGAAGCGCTGAATTTTGGCGGCAATTACAAACTCGGCACGGGCATCTACTTTGTCGTTGAGGGCGACGAGTATGACACCGCATTTTTCGACAAGGGGCCCAAGTTTCTCCACTACCGGCCGCAGGCGCTGCTGCTGACTGCGGTGGAGTTCGACCATGCCGACATTTATCGGGATCTGTCGCACGTGAAAGACGCATTTCGCCGTCTCATTGGCGTGCTGCCGTCGGACGCTCCGCTTGCCGTTGCCGCGGATTTTCCGCACGCCGTCGAGGTCGCCGCACCCCACAACCCTCGGATGACCTTTGGTCTCTGCCACGAGGCCGAATGGCGGGCCACGAATCTCCGTGACAACGGCGACGAAACCGTCTTTGACATCGTTCGGGGCGGCGTGCTCCAGTGCACTGCCGCTATCCCACAGCCGGGCCCGATTAACGCACGGAACGCCTTGGGCGTGTTCGTCCTTACCCGTGCCTTGGGCCTGACCACAGCCGAGATCCTGCCGGCGCTGGCAAGCTTCCGCGGGGTGGCGCGCCGCCAAGAGGTCGTCGGGGACTGCAGTGGGATCACCTTGGTCGACGACTTCGCCCATCATCCGACCGCTGTCGCCGGTGCCATTGCGGCCTTGCGCTTGCGCTATGGCAGCCGGCGTCTCTGGGCGGTGTTCGAACCGCGATCAAACACCAGCCGGCGTAAAGTCTTTCAGCGCGAGTACGTCGAGGCCTTTGCCGCCGCCGATCAGGTGATCATCGGCGGCGTTTTCCAAAAGCAGACCGACGTGGTTGTCGAGTCGGACGTGTTCTCGCCTGAGCAGTTGGCTGGCGACCTGCGGGCTCGGGGCATGCGCGCCCGAGCCCTTGCGGGTGTTGATGCCATCGTGGCCACTATCGCGGACGAGGCTCGCCATGGCGACGTCGTCCTGATGATGTCGAATGGAAGCTTCGGCGGGCTGCGCGAACGGCTCCGCACCCTGTACCGCGGCACGTCCGCCCAGTCACCCCCCGCGGGGCCTAACCCGGTAGTTCCCTGACGGGTGTGCGGCTCGGCCTTACCTGAACATCGCCCAGAATCGTTTGCAGGTGCTTGCGGCGGTAGTCAATGAACTCGGCCTGGTGGCCGCTGCCGCAGGCAATGCGCTGGCCCACATGCCCGCCGTGATCGCCGTTGAGCAACTGCTCCAACAACA
>DASVHW010000349.1 GCA_036382395.1 Candidatus Binatia bacterium
TGCCGTGGCGGCGATCCAGAGATCGTTTTCGTCCAACCTGAGACCCTGCTGCTCCCGTGTCCGTTTGATGGTCGCGTACTTGTCTCCCGCAGACTCAGGCACGGACTCGCAGGCAATGGTGGCGAAAAGTGGGGGCCGCCTGTTTCGTAAGGTTCTCACGCCGGCGCCCCTGCGGCAGGCGCGCGAGTCCGTAGAGGATCTCGCCGCGAACGATTGGGCAGATCACGACCTTGTCGTTCGGGCCGAGCGCGCCAAGCTGCGCCTCAACACGCGGGCTCTTCCGCATGAGGTCAGAAAACGCGTTCGAGTCGAGAAGAAAGATCATCGTCCCGTCTCACGCACCGGCGACGTCGAACAGGCCCTCGGTGCGCGTGGGCAGCTTGCCGGCCTCGATCATGCGCTCCAGTTCATCGACATCGCCCGCTTCCAGATCCGGTAGAGCGCGCATGGCCTGCAGGACTGCCAGCGGCGAGCCTACTGCCAACTCCTGGATCGGACGGACGGTCACCTCGACTGCGCCGTGCATGTCGGACAGCGGTTCCTCCAGCTCAATGTGGCTCGGATCGTTCAGGTTCCCGCGGACAACGACCGCTCGCTCCATGGCTCACCTCTTTCCTGCTGCTGTACCATATACCTGTGCGTCAGCACCATTTCGAGGCCAGGAAGTCCCGCCTGTTTTGTCGGCCGGGTCGGGTTCGGCTGCCATTGCAGCGGAAGCAGTCATCAACGTTCTCCGCAACGGCCGCGTGTCCTTCGCCGGCTCCGCTGTCGAGTTGCACGACGACGCCAAACTGCGCGAGGTGTATCTGTGAGAAATGCAGTCGACAGTTGAGCGTTGAGAGGCCCGGTGGACCGGGTGTTGGACAGGCCCTCAGTCCGACGCGAGGTCGTCGATGAGCTCGTCGAGTTCCTTGGTATGGGCGTGCAGGTGCAGGACGGTGGCGCTGAGATCGCCGAGCACGTCACTCACGTCGTGCCCCTCAGCCCTTGCTTTGGCGAGCCGTTGCAAGAGCAGCAAGACTCGCGCGCACTCCTCACCCAGCTCGGCTAACTCGCTCTCGACCGGGTCGGTTCGCTGGCCTTTCACCAGTTGGGCCATCTTCTTCATTTCACTTCTCCGAGACGCCTCCGCGCACGGTTGATGCCGTCGCGAAACGCCTTGATCTCAGTCTCCCAGTGCCGGATGCGCCCGTGGTCCGGCTGGGTCTTGGCTCGCTCCATGAGGATCTTGGTTCCATGTTCGCGAATGCGCTGCTCCAAAGTGCGGATCTTCTTACGCAGCTCCTTTTTCGCCATCGCGTCGCTTACACAAGTCTCTTAATCCCGTCACCAGCGAACAGCAAGGCACGCTTGCCGAAGGAAACACGCGGGGGGCCGGCTCCTGGAGTCCACGAAGCTGCGGCGGCGCGATCGCGCAGGGGATGGATGGGGACGTTCCTCCGTTGCTAGAAAACGATATCCCCGCGCACGGTAATCTCGCAGCCGGTTCGGGTCAGCGGGTTTGGCGTCTTGCCTGTGGAGTTTCACCAGCTGCCTGAAGCGGCAAAGGATCTCAGCCACGGTGACCAGCGAAGCATGGCGCTGCGCTGCCGGGTAGGGCTCTGCAGTGCCTTTGACCCACTCGCCGTAAGCTGGTCTACACTCCGTGCATGGCTGACACGATCAATCTCACGATGCCGCTGGAAGAGGCGATGCGGACGCAGCGGGCAATTCGGCGGCTCAAGCCGGACCCGGTCGACGATGCGCTCGTGCTGCATCTCATCGAGCTGGCGCTCAAGGCGCCGAGCGGGAGCAATCAACAGAACTGGGAGTTCATCGTCGTCAAAGACCGCGCCGTGAAGGCGCGGCTGGCGTCGCTGACACGGATTCCGTGGCGCATCTACGGCGGCATCGGCCGCCGCGTCGCGCGCAATGATCCGAAGGCGCTGAGGATGTTCGACGCGGTGCAGTGGCAGACCGATCACTTCGAGGAGATTCCCGTCCTCGTGGTCGCCTGCCTGCGCGGAGTGCGTCTGTGGTTTCCGCCCATCGTGGCAACCGGTTACTACGGCTCCATTTATCCGTCGGTGCAGAATCTGCTGCTGGCGGCACGTGCGGCTGGACTCGGCGCCGCATTGATCACCATGCCGCTGTGGAGTACGTGGCTGGCGCGCCGGGCGCTGGGCTTACCGTGGAACGTGTCGCCGTGCGCCGTTGTGCCACTCGGGTGGCCGAAGGGTCGCTACGGCCCGACGACCCGCCGCCCCGTCGGCGACGTGGTGCACGTGGATCGGTACGGCAATCGGCCGTGGAGAAAGTCGTGACTCGTGTTCGTGCTCGTCGAGACGAACAGGTCGCGTTATGAGGGTCGCGTCTGGACAATGGACTTTGACGTGCGGAAGCGGCCGACGCAGTGTGTGCTTGCGCTCCTCGATGAACGCCAGCTGCGCTGCCTTGATGTCCTCGCGGCGGCTGGCAAATTTTCGCTTTGCAACCCATTTTCGGCCGGACCTCTAGGCCGCTTGCATCTCAACGACGAGACGCTTACCCAGTTGCGCCAGCGCTTCTTGCATCCGCGGCAACTTCGAGGGGTGCCGCGGGTCGAGCAGGCGGCGAACCTCCTTCTCATCGCACCCGAGTCGCCTTGCGAGATCGAGCTTTGTCAGCTTCGCTTCGCGAAGAGCGAGATACAAGGCCGCCTTGGCGGCCATCGGTGCCGAGACCGGCACCATGCGCTCACCGCGACGCGGCGGCGAGGCGGCGGGGATATCATCGCCCCGGCGAATGCGCCCAGCGATCGCTTCATCCAAGCAGTCCCTGGCCTGAGCCAGCGCCCCCTGGTCGTCGTCGCCTTCCGTAAGGGCCTCGGGGAGGTCCGGAAACCGGACGAGCACATTTCTCCGATGCCTTTCGAACTTGGCCGGATACACAAACCCGAAGTTCTTCATCAGTCCCTTGCCTTTCTACGACTCCTTCGGTCGTTACCGTACGTCCTCGCGGGTTAAGCCCAATTGCACCAGCATCGCAGCGAGCAGGCCAGGCGACAGTTCTTTACGCCGATCTTTCAGTACGGCGAACCGTTCTCCATAGTACACGGTGCCGTGGCTGCCCTTGCCTCGCTCCGCGCGAAAGACAACCCTCACTCCGCGTCCCCTTCCGAGCTTCTGCAGCCTGCGAAGGAACTCAGCCCCGGTCACCGGTGAAGCATCGGACAAGAATGTCCGAAAGTCAAAGCGTCAGAGAGCCGCCGAGCCGGCGCCGTGGCAGCGCAGCGTGGCGGAGGCGATCCGAAGGCTGAAGTGCCTGCTCCACTTCCCGGAGAGTGCCCCGGATGAGAGCCACATCGAGATCCGTGGGGTGTGCGTTCAGGATCGCGTGGACGTCGCGAGATCCTTGGCACGTCCGGCGAGCACTTTCATTACAACCACGTCTTCCGCACTGGCCACCCGGACACTGACGCCTTGGATGTTTCGCAACTGAGCGCGTTGCAGAAAGAGATCCTCGAGACCTGTACCCGCGAGGACCACGTCGACCGGTATTCCGGAGGCCGTATGCACCAGCGGGATGACTCGTGTGCGGGCGATGAACGTCTCCGCATCGGCGACGCGCAGCGTGAATCCCGCGTTCTGCAGCGCCGCGATGAGCTCGCCCGCGGCGTGTCCTTCGGCATCGACGGTGACGTCGACGTCCGCCGTCAGGCGCGCGGCGCCGTGCAGCAGCGCAGCCTGTGCGCCAAACAGGTACCATCGTGGCGTGATCGGTTCGAGCGCGGCGCGCAACGCCGCGAGCAGCTCAACGACGCGGGAAGGCATGCGCGGCGCGATCGAGGAGGCGCGTGAGTCGGATATGATGCTCGAGATCCTCGGCGCGATCCTCTTCGGAGGGCCAGTCCGGTCGCACCTGGTGCGCATGCTCCCTCAGCGCCTGACCGGCCCGCCAAGTGGCCTCGGCACCCTCTTTCCGGAATCGCCGTGCCCAGTAGCCCTGCTTTGATTCCGCGACGACGTCGTAGGCGCGCCCCATGAACGATCGTACCGCTATCGGATCCATCACCCACAAAATAGCGCGAATGCACAGCGGTTGCGACCGGTGGAAGAACGTGAGCCCTCGCGGATTAGGGTCAGGGCCATTGACTCTCGATTTTGTCGAACAACCCCAGGAATAACGCAGATCGAGAATCACGACGCTCAAATCTGCTTGAGGAGGAACGATCGTCTGGCCGCGAACGATCCTGCGGCATGGGCGCGCACAGTCGGAGGCGCGCCGGGCTCGCTTTAGTCGTCGCGGGGCTGGGGATCAGGGGCGGTTGGGAACGGCGGCGGCCGGCGGAATCCCCGAAACATTTCCGGGGTGAATGGTGATCACGACGCGCTCGTCGCCCGGGCGGTCGAACGGAGCGTGGAGGGCTGCGGGACGGTCCTAGTTTGCTAGATTGCTGACGTGGGGATTTTGAGCCGTAACTCCGCAACGGCCATCCTGATCGTCGAGCAAGAGGTCCGCGCGCTTTTCAGGATCGCCCGCCGCAAAGGACGGGGGAGATAAGCGAGTTCTGTTGTATGCTCAGCCAGTGGAGCGTAGAGTCCGAACGGCAATGAGGCGAAGCGATGCCGTTGAGACTCTACCCCGACGTGCGGGCTTCCGGCGTGGTGCCCGACACGTGGTTTCCCATCACAGGCGGCACGATCAAGTTTCCGGTACGCAACCGGGCGGTCTTGCGCGAGTTGCGGCGATTGCGTAGCGGACGTTGGAAGAAGGTGATCAGGGTGGGGACAACGGGCGAGGTTCATTACTTCGAGCACCAATCGGGCAACGTCGGCGGGGTCAAGTTCCTGCCGAGATTGGAGGAGCGATGAGAAGGAACAAGGCCTCACGAATCCAGCTGCCCACAACGATGCAGAATACCCACGAGCCGCTGGTGGTCTTTGCGCTCCTGAACCTCGGGCTGGCACAGTCGCTGGGGAGTGGCGTGATCACGCCCGAGGAGGCCGTCGAAACCTTCTACCACGGCGACAACTGCCTATTCGTACAACGGGATATTCGCAACAAGGTCGCCGCCGCCATCATGAGCCGCGGCGCGCAGCTGGCGGATCTCTTCGCCGTCTTGCCCGCAGCCGAGGCCCGGCGTGAGTTTTACGCCGAACTCGAAGCGATTCGGTCGCTCTGCCTGAAGTTGCTTGGCGGCGCGCGTTCGGCGAGTTTCGGCACTCGTGTCGCCGCCTAGGGCCTGCGGCCAGCGTGGGTGCGGCGGACCGCTCCCCGCCCGCACTCCAGAGGCTTCCGGCGGACGTGTTGGGTCGCTTCGCGGTGCCAAGTCCGACGGGCTGCTGGTGCCCCCGGCGGGACGCAGCCGAGGGGTTGAGCGGTTGGCATCGACCGCTGCGGGGGCAGCTCCTTTCGCTTGGGGACGATCACCAGCTGGTGTCGACCATGGTGTCTAGCCGGTAGCGACCGACGTGGCCAGAGGTCCGGTCGACAAGTGGCTTGCGGCTGCGAATCGCTGCGTCGCCAACCCCTCGGCGGATCGAGTAGATACGCGGTCGACGTC
>DASVHW010000350.1 GCA_036382395.1 Candidatus Binatia bacterium
CCATGCCGCGGACGATCGTCGACGTGCGCCTGGGGACGAGGATGACGAGCAGGATGAGTGCCACCGCTTTGGCAAGTTCCTCGACGATCGGCGCAATGACTGCGGGAACCGTCCACCGTGCGCTGCTTTCACTGGTGACGGTGGTCAGCCAGTCGAGCAGAGTCTGGTTGATATTGCACGCTGGCCAGGCGGCGACGACGGCACCGGCAAGTAGCGCTGCCGCCACCACCGCCATTGGCTCCCGCTCGCGTCGCGCCAACAGACATACCAGGGCGGCCCAGGCCAATGCCGGCACTGCGGCGGCGGCGCAGATGGCCGCCGGCACCTCCGCCACGCCGTGTGCCAACCCCAGTGTGAGGCCAGCAATCCAGGCAATGAGAACCACGCGCCGCGTCATAGGGCTCCGCACCGCATAGCGAATAGCTGCGCCAAGTGTAAAGATGGCGTCCCGTCGTGGACTGCGCTACAAAGTTGACTCATGGGACATGAGACAGGGGCCGATAAGCTGGCAGCTGAAAAGCGCTATTTCGACGCCGTGTTCGATAGCATGTCCGACGGTGTCTTAGTCTGCGACGCTTCGATGCAGGTCACTCGGTTCAACGCCGCAGCCGAGCAGATTACCGGCTGGGAACGGCAAAAGGCGATCGGTGCCTCCTGCCATGAGATCTTCCACGGCTTTCTGTGTGGCCACGGATGTGCGGTGGAGCGCAGCGCCGTTGGCGGCGAAGGCGCACGGGACCAGGAAGTAATGATCCAGCGACCGGATGGCCAACGCCGTCTCATCGTGCTGAACAGTTCCACGGTGCGCGCGCCGGAAGGTGAGCCGGCGGGCGTCGTTGTTGTCTTCCGCGACATCACGGAGCTGGCGCGGCTGCGGACGGAACTGCGCGGCCACAGCGAGTTCGCTAATCTCGTCGGCCGCAGCCCGGCGATGCGCGCCCTGTACGAGCAGATCGAAGATGTCGCGGCGTCGGAGGCGACGGTGCTTCTGCTCGGAGAAACCGGTGTGGGGAAAGAGCTGGTGGCGGAAGCCATTCACCACGCCAGTCGCCGCGCTACCGGGCCGCTGGTGAAGGTGAACTGCTCCGCCCTCAGCGAAGGCCTACTGGAGTCCGAGCTGTTCGGCCACGTGCGTGGCGCCTTTACCGGGGCCATGCGCGACAAGGTCGGCCGCTTCGAGCTGGCGGGCGGTGGAACCATCTTCCTCGACGAGATCGGCGAACTGTCGATGAGCACGCAGGTGAAGCTGTTGCGCGTCCTGCAAGAGAAGGAAATCGAGCGGGTCGGCGAGGCACGAACGATCCCAGTGGACTGCCGCATCATGGCCGCCACCAACCGCAACCTGCGCGCGCTCGTCGCTCGCGGCACATTTCGCGAGGACCTTTTCTATCGGCTCAGCGTGATTCCAATCCATGTCCCGCCGCTGCGTGAACGCCGGGCGGATGTGCCCCTCCTGGCCGACCACGTTCTCGCACGGTTCCGAGCCCAGGAGGGCAAGAGCATCGACGGCTTCGCCCCCGATGCCATTGACTGCCTGCTCGAATACCGCTGGCCCGGCAACGTGCGCGAACTGGAAAACGCGGTGGCCTTCGCCGTCATCAAGTGTCGCGGCCGCCGCATTGCGAGGGAACACTTGCCTCCGGAAATCCGCGAAAGCGGCGGTACGGCGCAGCCACGGACCGAGAAGATCTCTCGCTCCGCGATCGAGGCGGCGCTGCAGAAGACCGGCGGCAATCGTCTGCGTGCGGCGAAGGCGCTCGGCATCGGCCGCGCCACTCTCTATCGGAAGCTGGAAGAATTCGGCCTCCGTGTTCCCGTAGACTGACCTGGGACAATGCCCTGTCTCATTTGGCGTGAGACAGCAAATTTTCTGATATTCCGCGTCATCATGACTCATCTGCCCTTGTAGGCAGAGTGTCTTGAGACACTAAGCGCTGCGACCCTCTCGGTCGTTCTGGAGACGAGAAAGCCTGAGCCGGCCTGGAAGTTTTCGGTTCCGGGTGCCGCTATGCCGGAGCTGGTACGCCGGGTGCTCTATGTGCCCGGTGATGAACACAACAAGCTTCTCAGCCACGACGACAGTTGACCAGGTCATCCAGGCCGATGCGGCACTGGGTCGTGTGTTTGCGGCGCACGGGATCGATACCTGCTGCGGGGGCGGGGCGACGTTGGCCGAAGCGGCGGAACGCGGTGGCATTGGGCTCGAAGCCCTTCTGCAAGCTCTGGGGTCGGGAAGGGTGGTTCAGGCGTCGCCGCCGGCGCAGGGCCGCACGGCTGCGAGCCTTTCGACCTCCAAACCTGCCGCGGCGCACACCGACGCGGGCGCCGCCAGTGAAACCTCAAGTTTCGCTCGATTCTTCATCTCGAGCCTGGTTTTCGCGCTCAGCTTCGGCGCCACGCTCGGCGCCCTGGCCCTGGCCAACATCACACTGCCAGCATGGAACTTCCTGGGAAGCATGCCGTTCGGGGCGGCGAAGACGGCGCACGCGTACGCGCAGGTTTTTGGTTTTGCCACCCTGTTTATCATGGGCGTGGCGTACCACACGATGCCGCGCTACAAGTCGACGTCGCTCGCGGATCCGGGTTTGGCATCGACTTCGTTCTGGCTGCAGGCGGGCGGCGTCCTGCTGCTGGCGGTTGGCATGCTGATCGGGCCGCCGCTGAGTGTCATCACGTGGCTGGTGGGAACGGCGTCGCTATTCTGCGCTGCCGTTGCCTTCGGTTCGATCGTGCATCGCACGCTGGCCGCGACCCCTCCGCTGCCTGAGGGCTTCGAGCCCTACCTGCGCGCCGGGTGTGTCTGGCTGGTGGTTGCCGCCGCCCTCTCCGTTCTCTCCGTGGCCGCGGCGGCGGGTGTCGGCATCGGCTTCCTGCCTGCGGTGTGGGCCGCGGCGCTGTGGGGATTCATCGGCTGCTGGATCTTCGGCATGAGCCTGCGGGTTCTGCCGGCGTTCATGGGTTTGCCAACCCCGCGAAAGCGGATGCTCCTGTTCGCACTGTACCAAGGAGGGGTTTTCCTCTGGGTGACAAACGCGCTGCTCGAAACCTGGACGCAGGTTCCGTTGCTCCGTGGTGTCGCTGGTGCGGCCCTGGCGCTGAGCACGGCGGTATTCGTGCTGCGGCTCGGCATCTTCGGTCCGCGCCTAGATTCGGGGCAGGCCGGGCTCCGCGACGATGAGCGCTTCATCCTCACGGCCTACGTCTGGTTGATCGCAGCGTTGGTCTTCGAGCCGGGTTGGACCGCAGTCACGGCTGCGGCCGGAACGACCGCGTCGCGGGTGGTCCTCGATCTCGGCCGGCATGCCTTCACCCTCGGGTTTCTCACGCAGATGATCATCGGCGTGGCCACCCGCATCGTCCCGGTGTTCACCGGCAATCGATTGTGGAGCCCCGTATGGAGTGCGGCGACCTACTACCTGCTCAACGCCGCCGTAGCCGTCCGCGGGCTGCAAGTGGTGGTCGGGCTGGGCGGCATCGGCGCGGTTGGACCGTACGTGTCCCTCTCAGGCCCGCTTGGCCTCGCGGCCTTCGTCGCCTTCACCACGAACACCTTCATGACGATGCGGATGCGTCGGCAGGCCGCGATCGCCACGGTGCCCGTGCCGGTCCGGCATGCCGTAGCAGGAGGAGAATAATGGGCGCGATCACCATGCGAGTCCAGGCCAGTCCGCGGGTGGAGCTTGCAATGCCGTTGCAGCTCGATCCGATTGTCGTGCGCGATCCATTTCTCGAGTTCCTGGGTCTGGTTGGCCCACTTCAGCCCATTGCCGTCACCTTCGAGGAGCTGGTGAAGGCTGCGGGCCATCTCTGCCCCACCGTCGCCGGAGCGTATCTCATCCTGCGGCACGGGCTCACCGCGTTGTACGGCAGCGAGCCGGCGGTGCGTGGGGAGGTGCGGGTCACAGCCTACGGTGGCCCGCAGGATTTCGGCTACGGACCGATCGCTCAACTGGTGAATCTCGTCATCGGGGCGGCGCCGGAGACCGGCTTCGCAGGGCTCGGCCCGGGGCGGTTTGCTCGCCGCAATTTGTTTGTCTTCAAACCCGAGGATCTTCGCCGCAACGAGTTCGATTTCGAGCGGCTCGACACTGATCGTGCCGTGCACCTGATCTACGATCCGAGCAGCATTCCAGCGCCGGCGGGGCTGCATGCCGCAATTGGCCCGGCACTGGCCGCGGCCGCGGCGCCGGAAGATCTCAGCCGCTTTCGCACCCTGTGGCTGCGGCGCGTGCAGGACATCCTTTCCGCCGACGCTCAGGCAGTGCGAATCAGCGAAGTCCAGCGATCTTGAGAAGAGCGCCCCTCGCACGATCAACAAAGGAGCAACACGTATGACCGTCAAGACCACCATAGATGTCCGCAACACGCCGCCCCCGCAGCGCCATCCCTTGATCTTCCAGACCTGGGCGTCGTTACAGCCTGGTGAAGCCTTCTTGCTCGTCAACGACCACGACCCGAAGCCCCTGTACTACCAGTTCAAGTACGAGCACGAGGGGCAGTTCTCATGGGAGTACTTGCAGCAGGGACCGGACGTCTGGGAAGTGCGGGTAGGGAAAACGGCGTGAAGATCGGGTGTCTGGCGTATCGTCGGAGAAAAGACGATATGCGATAGGCGATGCGCGGTAGTCCATGACGTCTCGATGGCTCATGCGGTTTCCTCTCCTGGCTGCGGCAATGATGGCGCTGCTGGGAGGGTTATGGGCGGGGCTGCTGCGCCTCGGTTGGGTCGTGCCGGTGTTTCGTTCCGGTTTTGCCTTGGCGCACGGGCCGCTGATGGTGTCCGGATTTCTTGGCACGCTGATCGGTCTCGAGCGTGCGGTGGGGCTCGGGCGTCGGTGGGCCTATGCCGCGCCGCTCCTCACCGGCGTCGGGGCACTGGCGCTCATCGCCGGCGTACCCGGTCCGATTGCGCCTGCGGCGATTACGGCAGGCAGCGCGGGGTTGGTGGCCATCTTCATTTCGATCATTCGGGCGCAACCGGCCTTGTTCACCGTGACCATGGGTGTGGGAGCTCTGGCATGGCTGGTGGGCAACGCCCTGTGGCTTGCCGGGTGGCCGGTGTACGAGGTGGTGTCGTGGTGGATGGGCTTTCTCGTGCTGACGATTGCGGGAGAGCGGCTGGAACTGAGTCGGTTCACGCAGCGGTCACGCGCCAGCGAGTCGGCGTTTCTGATCATCATCGTGACGCTGTGGGCGGGGCTCACCTCCGGCGGGATGGCTTCTGATGACGGTGCGCGCCTGACCGGGCTCAGCCTGGTGGCGCTGACCGTGTGGCTCTTGCGCCATGACATTGCGCGCCGGACCGTCCACCAGACTGGACTCACACGCTACGTGGCCGTATGCCTGCTTTCCGGATACGTCTGGTTGGGTCTGGGGGGTGTGCTCTCGGTGATCTTGGGGCGGATGGTTGCCGGCTTGCACTATGATGCCGTCTTGCACACCATCTTCCTCGGCTTTGTGTTTGCCATGATCTTCGGGCATGCGCCGATCATTTTCCCGGCGGTGGTGGGTGTGCCGGTCCGGTTTCGCTCGGCGTTCTACGCCCATCTCGGATTGCTCCACTTCTCGCTGCTGCTGCGGGTTGCGGGTGATCTGCACGCATCATTGATGTGCCGTCAGTGGGGTGGGCTGCTCAACGTTGCCGCCATCCTGCTGTTTCTGGCCAACACCGCGCGCGCCGTGCAGCAGGGACGGCGGGCGGCCGTGCGCGCCACCCCAGTGGCGCGACCGAGCGAAGCGCGGCAATTTGCAGCAATCCACCAACGGAGTGCATTCTGATGGAAGAACGAATTCGGGAAGCTTTGCGAGCGGTGATGGATCCGGAGATCGGCATCAACATCGTGGATCTCGGTCTGGTATACAGCGTGGAGGTGCAGGGCAACGATGTCCACATTACGCTGACGATGACGACGCGCGCCTGCCCGCTGCACGAGTACATCACCGAGACGGCGCGAACCGCCGTGCGGCAGGCCTTACCCGAGGCGGAGCGCGTGGAGGTCGAGATGGTATGGGACCCGCCCTGGAGTCCGGCGATGATGTCCGCGGAAGCCAAACGGCAAATGGGCTGGAGTAGCTGA
>DASVHW010000351.1 GCA_036382395.1 Candidatus Binatia bacterium
TTTTTGCCAGCCAGCTCCGGGTTGGTGCAAAGGTCAGCGCGCCGCATACCCTGTTTACCGTAGAGGTGCAGGATACGCAGTTGGTAAACCTGCCCAACGATGCGAATCTCGCGGACCGGAAGCTGCCGCAGGGCAACCTAGGACCTGGGGCGCTGTATTTCTTCAATACGCACCAACGTGACCAGGGTGAGGTGTTCCTCAAACAAGCACATATGACCGTGAACGGTCTGCCCGGGTTGAGCGAGGGCTCCGCAACGTTCGGGCGTTTCGAGTACAGTGATGGCATGGAGACCGTGCCCACCGATCCGTCTTTGGCATGATTGAAGCGCGCACGGATCGGTGATCGGTTGGTTGGCCCGTTCGGATACACGCACGTCACTCGCAGCTTCGACGGCGTGCGGATGGCCTACGATCAACCCGATTTCAACATCACTGCCATGGGCACCCGGCCCACGAACGGCGGCTTCGAGGTGAGCGCCAACCGCGAGATGGATGTGTGGTTGGCGGGCCTCGCCCTCACGCTCAAGAAGATCGAGAACCTAGCGCCCATCGATGCGCGGCTCTTCTACCTTTACTATCTCGACCAGCGTAGCCACGTCATCCCTGGCGTTTCCTCGGCCTTGATGGTCGACAATCGCTCGACCGTTACGTCACAGGACACGCTTCGAAAGCAAGACAATGGCGCCATCGACGTCCACACCTGGGGCGGCCACGTCGTCACCGTCGCCGACGCGGGTCCTGGCAAGGTTGACGGGTTGCTGTGGGGGGCTCTGCAGGGTGGCGAATGGGGCCAGCTGCATCACTTCGCGTGGGCCTACGCAGTTGAGAGTGGCTACCAGTTTCCGAAGGTGTTTGCGGCGCCGTGGCTCCGTGTCGGCTACGATCGGTCATCCGGCGACACGGACCCGAACGACAAGAGTCACCACACGTTCTTTCAGATCCTCCCAACCGCACGAGCCTACGCGCAGCTTCCATTCTTCAACCTCATGAACACGGAAGACCTGTTTGGCCAATTCATTCTGAAGCCCCAGGAAAAAGTCACGGTACGCACTGACTACCACTGGCTGCGGCTGACCTCGTCCAAGGATCTCTGGTATGCGGGCGGTGGCGCGACCAACAATCAGATCTTCGGGTTTACGGGCATTGCTCCCCATGGCCAGCGGGAACTTGCGCATCTAGCCGACATCTCTTTCACCATCTCCATCCTCAAGCAGCTCACCGCATACGCCTGTTACGGAAGGGCCTTCGGCCAGAGCGTGGTCAAGCGTACGTTTCCAGACGCTGGCGGAGCAAACTACGGGTACATCGAGCTCACCTACCGCTACTAACCATCTGCCCTGCGGAGCGATGGTTATTTGAGAGCGGAGGGCTGTCTCGCAGCGGGCATGGACGGGGACATCTGCAAACCACTTCAACCCTCACAGGTTTTTGACTGATCCACTGCCTGGCACCCGCAAGGCTGCGTACCACAAAAAGCCACCCCGGATACGGAGCGGGAGGCGGTAGCGCTGAGAAAGAGGAGCGGGTTACCCCGCTCCTCCCTGGCAAATCAGTGAGTTCAGTCGCCTTCCGAATCGCGTGGCCGGGTTGGCGCGCTACGCCCCCGTGGTGTTGGTGTCGGCGTCCGCCGCGGGGTGGCAGCTTCAGCAACCGGCGTGCCCACGAGTCGTGGAAGGCAGGCTGCCTCTCGGGGAACAATTCCGGATGGAGGTTCGAATTAGTGGTCGATGATAGGCGCGCCGTCGTGAAGGACCTTGCAGCGGCTCTGCAAGTCTTTGCGCGGATGCTGACCGAGTCGCGCAGGGCTACAGCGCATAGCGTTTGAGCTTGTACCAGAGCGTTCTCTCGCTCACACCGAGCAAGCGGGCCGCCTCGGCTTTATTGTCGCTAGCGACGCCCAAGGCGCGCAGGATCAACTTGCGCTCCACCTCTTCCACGGCTGGTTCGAGCTGTAAGTTGTTGCTTGTCGCCTCGGGAGCGTCTTCGGCTGCGGGCTCGGTGGGTGCCGGTGGCAGGAGCAGCCGAATCATGTTGCCATCGACCTGGGGTGCGGTGCAGAGCACAGCGGCGCGCTCCATCAGGTTGCGGAGTTCTCGAACGTTACCAGGCCACTGATACCGCTCGAGTACGGCGGGGGCATCGGCAGTGAGCGTCAGTCCCCCCTTTCCCATTTCCCGCCCGAGTTCGGCGAGAAAGAACTCCGCGAGATGAAGAATGTCTTCCCGTCGTTCGCGCAGCGGCGGCAGGTGAACGTGAAAGACATTGAGTCGATAATAGAGGTCTTCGCGGAACTGCGACTCCCGAATCGCTGCCGCGAGGTCTCGATTTGTCGAAGACACCACGCGCACGTCGATCTTGATCGGCTTGTTGCTGCCGATGCGCTCGATGACGCCTTCTTGCAGGACGCGAAGCAGTTTCGCTTGCAGCGGGTACGCCATGTCGCCGATTTCATCGAGGAACAGCGTGCCGCCATCCGCCAGCTCGAACTTTCCGGTACGCTCGGCCTGCGCACCGGTAAACGCACCGCGGACGTGACCGAAGAGCTCGCTTTCCAACAGTTCCTGAGGAATCGCCGCACAGTTGAGCGGGACGAAGAGCTTGTCGCGGCGCGGGCTCAGGCTGTGGAGGGCACGCGCCACCAGCTCTTTGCCGGTGCCGGTTTCGCCGGTGATCAGGACCGCCGTTTTGCCCGGAGCCACCTGACGAATGAGATCGTAGATGCTTTGCATGACCGCCGATCCGCCCACCAGGTTTTCGAATACCGATGTGGCGGGGACTTGCGCTTTGAGGAAACGGTTTTCCGTGCGGTACTGGCGCATCTCCAAGGCATTGCGGATGATCAGTTCGATCGCCTGCACGTCGAACGGTTTCAAGATGTAGTCAAAGGCGCCCTGCTTCATCGCTTCGACAGCGGTCTGCACCGTGCCATGGGCGGTGAGCACGATGACCGGCACGTCGGGATCCAACGTGCGGATGCGGCTGAGCAACTCGACACCGGACATGCCGGGCATCTTCAGGTCGGTCAGTACCAGGTCGATCTTTTCGGCGCTGAAGCGCTCCAACGCCTCTTCGCCATCAGCGGCGGGAACCGATTCCACTCCCAGTTGCTCAAGCAGGATCTGCAAGACGCGGCGCATCTTGCGCTCGTCGTCGACAATCAAGACTCTTGCCATCACGTCTCCTGAACGGTTGGAAGTTCCACCCGGAATGTCGTACCGCGGCCCACTTCACTCTCCACCGCCACCGTGCCCTGGTGCGCTTGCACGATGCGCTGGACCAATGCCAGTCCCAACCCCGTACCACCTTCGCGCATGGTGACGAACGGCGTAAAAATGCGTTCCTGTAGTTCGGGGGCAATGCCCGGTCCGTTATCGCTGACCTCACAACTCACGCGCCCGTTGCGCGGCGGCAACGTGCGGACGGTGATCTCACCGCCGGGCGGCAGGATCTGCAGGGCGTTGACGATGAGGTTCAGTACCACCTGATAGATCTGCACAGGGTCACAGCGTGCGAGACGCTGATCAGTGGTGAGCATGCGGTGAATGGTAATGCCCTTCTCGTGAGCCTGCCGCTCGACGAAGTCCAGCGCGCGTCTGACGACGGGGGTGAGCGGCGTCGGTTCGATCAGCAGCTCGCGTGGCCGTGCGATTTCCAAGAGCCCCGCCACCACCCGGTCCAACCGATCGACCTCACCGATGATCATTTCGACCAGCTCCGTGCTTTCGGGACGATCTGCCGGCAGCGAGCGCCCGAGAATCTGGGCGGAGCCGCGCAGGATGCCAAGTGGCGTGCGGACCTCATGTGCGACCCCGGCGGCGATCTCGCCCACGAAGGCAAACTTTGCAGCCACCACCAGCTCTTCCCGGGCCCGTTTGAGTTCGCTCGCCATGCTGTTGAAGGCCCCCGCAAGCTGCCCAATCTCGTCGCGGGATCGCACCGGCACGAGCCGGCGGGGCTCCCCTACTCTAGCGATCTCCTGTGTCGCGCGCGTCAGCTCCCGTAGCGGGCGACCCATGCGCTCGGCGAGGAGTACCGCCACACCGAGTCCGACGAGCAACACGCCTACCAGCAGCAGGCTCACATGACGCTCAATGCGGTACACTGGGGCCAGGGCCTCTCGCAACGGCTGCATGACCAGTGCGGTCCATTCCGGTCGCGCCGCGTTTAGTCGAGCATACCCCACCAGCGCATCGGCTTGTGGCTCTCTCACGTAGCCCGGACGCTCCCGCGCCCGCCGGTGCTTCGCGGCAAGCCAACCAGTCGTCCGCAGGTTCTGCCCCGCTCGCATGACTTCCTCGCTTTGGGTCGCAGCGATCACAACCCCATGCGCATCGAGAATCAGCACGTCCACGGTCAATTTCAAGGCCGCTGAACTCTCCCGAAGCCGCTCGGCGAGCGCCGTGCCGCGCTTCCAATCGTAAAGTCCGAGGAGCGCGCCAATCACGACATCGCGATTCTCTGGATCGTGGATCGGGGCAGCGATTTCAAGAGCCGGTTGGCCGTCCACCACCGAGGGGACCGGCCCCGCAAGGAAGTCCTTCCCAATGAGTGTCGCACGGAACCATCCATTCCCCGCATGCATCCCACCGAGCAGTGCGGGATTGGACGCCGCCATCACACGGCCGTCCGCGTCGGTACACAACAGATCGAGATAGCCCGTGTCACTTTGCTTTAACGAGATCAGGAAGCGCGTAATGCGCTTGTCGAGATCTCCGATACGAATCTCCCGCATCACGTCCTGATTCGCCCAGGCAGCGACATTGCCGCGTTCGCGTGTCAGCAGCTCCCCAAACTGGGAGGCCGTGTCGTGCGCGACCTGTGCCAGCTGGCGGCCTACGGCATCTTCGAGGGCGCTGCGCATACTGGCGATCACGATCAGGGCAAACACTACCCCGGGCACCACTACTAGCAGCAGGGAGAAGAGCAGCAGTTTCGCCCGTAGCGAATACAGCAGGAAACTGGGCATTCTCTCTTGCCAGTTAGCCAATCGTTGCATAAGGTTGCGCCGCCAACGTTGCGAGGGGGCGCCAATCAAATACCGCCGCCTGGTATGGACCACTTCTCGGCCGCTTGCCACACTGCTGCCTTTTGACCCGCACATCACCGGCGCTGCCCGCCGACGTGGCCGGCGGCAAGACCCTCGTCGTCATCGCGCACCCGGCACGAAAGGTCCAACTCGACCTCAAGGACGTGGCGCGCATCTATCTCAAAAAGCGCCGCTCCTGGGATGATGGTCAGCCGATCGTTGCACTGAACCAGGCACCGGGCAGCCCGGCTCGGGAAACCTTCTCTCAACTTGCTTTCGGGAGTGAGAGCACGCGCCTAGGCACGTATTGGAATGAACAGTACTTCCACGGGGTTCTTCCGCCTGTCGCGCTCTCTTCACCAGCCTCAGTCAAGCGCTACGTTGCCAGCGATCCCAACGCCATCGGGTACATCGAACTCAGCTACGTCGATGACTCGGTCCGCGTCGCGTTCCAGATCGAGTGAATGCAGCTGTCCAGGCGATTTGATGCTTACTCAACCGCGGTGAGCGAAAACTGGCGCATTGCCAAGCAGAGTCAGGGACGAAGCCGGTAGGATGTACTTAAAACGCGCTGGCGACGGTGTGTTGGGAGCTTCGATGGTGGTCCGGGGTACGGACACCGAAGCAAGGAAGGCTTTCAAAAGGCCACCGCCATTGGCAAGGGCGCGGGTTCGGAAGTCATCCGTGGTACCGAGCTTCGTCCATGATCTGCAAGTTGATGAACAGCAGGACGTCTAAGCCAAAAGCGCGCCACCTGACTTTGCCAGGCTCTTACTGCATATTTGCTCACTTTCTGGCGCTTCCATTATCATGGGCGCAAAGAATTCCCAATACGGGGAACTGGCGGCGTGGAGGCAGGGGCTTGCCAGGTCAGCCCCCTTGAACGATTTTCTGGAGATTTCGCGGATCTGTCAGGGCGATCCGGTTCCGAGAGGAGCTGATAATCCCAGCCTGCCGCCACTTGCTGGTGACGCGGATAGTTGTCTCTACCGTAGTCCCGATCATGTCGGCAAGTTCCTGCCGAGTGATGCTTACCTCCGTAACTCCGGCGTGCTGCTGCCCGATTTTGTCTGCCAGCGTGAGCAGCATGCGCGCCAGCCGTTGCTCGACGCGTTCGAGCGCAATCGAGCGCAGGCGGTCATGCGCGTCCCGCAAGCGGCTGGTGACCTGATCTAAGATCGCCGCACGCAGCGTGGGGTGCTTTTGACACAATTCACGCGCCAGCGACGCCGGCAGACACCAAACGACACTGGGATCGACGGCTATGGCTGAGGCGGGATACGGGCGGCTTTGCAGCGCCGCTACCGCGCCAAACAGTTCGCCCGAAGGGATGACTTCCAGGACGATCTCACGTCCTTCAGGGCCGAACTTGATGATATGGACCAGCCCCTCTTTGACAGCCCACAACGCCTCCGCAGGCTCGCCTTCCGAGAACAAAACCTTGCCTTGTGCCACGGCCTGCTCGCGTGTAGCGGCAGCGATCAGCTCGCGGTCGGGCGCACTCAGCATCCGAAATCCCCTCAGTCCCTCCATGCCAGGCATCACCACGGACCTCTATGATACGAATCATACAACATCGCTGCCAAACGGCCTATGTGAGTTCGAATATCAGCAAAGGAGAGCCTGTGAGCGCAACCATTGAACTCCTCGGCGGGCAACATCAAGAGGTGCTCGCGCGCCTCGATGCAGTGGAGAAGGACCTCGCGTCACGCGGCGCCAACGGCTGGCTCGCCGACTTCGTCACATATCTGGAGCGGGAAGTCGTGCATCATTTTGCCATCGAAGAGCAGGCGCTCTTTCCGGTTCTTGCCCGGCACCTCCCCCTCACGCAGGGGCCGCTTGCGGTGATGAATGCGGAACACGCCACGTTTCGTGAGCTAATGCAGGGCCTCACCGTCGGATTCCACTCGGGGGACGTCGAGCGGCAAGAGCGCTGCACACAAGACCTCATTGAGTTGCTACGCCAGCACATCGCCAAAGAGGACAACGTTCTTTTCCCGATGGCCTCGCGCATGCTCACTGCGGACGAACAACGTGAGGTCGATTCGCTCGCGGCGGTGGTTCCTCCGTTCGGAACGGCCGTGTGACCACACGCTCCCCAACTGCTCGAAACCGGTGCGTACCCCGTCCCTCTTGAGTTCGGTACCCGTAACGTAGCAAACTCAGGCGTCGTTCCTGCAGCCGCCTGGCCTGCAGTCGGAGGTGACGATGCCAGACGATAAACAAGTCAATCCGCAGATACCGCTCGGGGCGCCTACCGAGATGGAATCGATGCATGAGACTGCGTGCTCCTGTGCCGAGGAGTTTGCCCGCATGGGTCATGACGGCCCCAAGATCTTGCGCATGTTTCAGAACCCGTTCTACGCGGGGGCGTACCGCGCGTATCGCGCGCTGGGCCACCTCGCCACGGCCGCCATTATCGACAAATGTCTCGCTGGCACGGGCCGCAGCCGCGTCTACGGCCAAACGGCGGAGACCTCCGCAGCCCCGGAAACGGCCGGCACGAAGACGTTGACGGAGCACACCCGATGACGGAGGGTGCGGGCACGCCGGCCCGGAGTAACGCATGAGGAAGATTCGGTGTGAGCACTGCGCGATTCGCAGCACGAGCATCATTGCCGACTTGCCCGACAACCAGCTTGACGCTTTTCGCGCATGCGGCACCATCGCGATCTACAGATCTCGTCAGGTGGTCTTCCATGAGGGGGCACCGGCCAGCGGTCTGTACATTCTTTGCCACGGCGCAGTGAAGTTGTATCAATCGGACCGCTTCGGCCGGGATCACATCGTCACCGTCGCGGGACCAGGCGAGATCCTCGGGGAATTACCCTCCGATCTCCTGGAGCCGTACTCGGTCTCAGCCGAGGCCCTGACCGACTCGCAGCTGTGCTACCTGCCTCGCGAGCGCCTGATGGACTTCATACAGGTACACCCGATGGCGGGCGTGCGCTTGATTGCCGCGCTGAGCACATCGTTGGGCGTGGCTCGAAGAAAGGTGCGTGCCCTTGCGCTCAAGACAGCGGAGGGTCGCTTGGCGGACCTGTTCATCCAGCTCGCCAACGCTACGGGCAACGGTACCGGCAGGACGCGCCTCACGCTGCGATATTCGCGGCGTGAGATCGCCGAGATGATCGGCGTCTCCACCGAGACCGTCATTCGCTTGCTGGGACGCCTGAAGCGAAAGCGGGCGATCTCCATCTCTCATCGCGAGTTAATCATCGCCGATGCCGAGAAGCTGATGCGCATTGCCGATCCCGACAGCGCCGGATCGGCCTGATCTTCGTCCTTCTCCACACGCCAGACGTGGGGAGAGGTGCCGCGCTGACGCTTCGCGTGCTTTCGCGTTCAGTGTCGCGCCACCACCGAGACGACCTTCGGCTGCACCGTGCGCGCGAAATCCGCGTACTGCATCTTCACCGTCTGGATGTGATTCCCGGCGTTGAAAACGATCGCCTCGTCTTCCGTCAGCAGCTGATCGACGTACACCGGCAAATTGTAGAGGTTCCCAAACGGCGGCATCGCCCCGGGCTCGCACTGCGGAAACAAGCCGGCGAATTCCTCTTCCGTTGCCAGCGTGAGATCCGGCAAACCGAGCGCCCCCTTGGCCCTCTCGATATCCACCCGAGACGGGGCTGGCACGACGACCATGAGGAAGTTCTTTCCGCTGCGCATCATCACCACCTTGGCCAGTTCCTTGCCCGGGATGTGCTCCGCTGCAGCCACTTCCTGCGCCGTAAACGCTTGCCGGTGCGAAATGACTTCGTATTGCACCTTGTTGCGGTCGAGATGTTCACGCAACTTGCTGAGGATCGGCATAGCAGCCCTCCTTTATCTCGATGGAGTGCTCCACGTTCCATACCAGCGCAACGGAGAAGGTGTGCCGTACGTGCAGTGGGGTTTCCGGCTGACCGGGTTTGTTGCCGTTGACCCAGGAACCGGGGTTCGGTTCTTGTCACTGCAAAGAGGCTGCAAGTGTGAGTGGACAGCGTTACGCTAACGCCGGCTCTTCCCAGGGCTGCGAAGCAGTGGTCCGGCCTCCGGCTCCGGAATCAGCGCACTGGTCGTGGCAGCCGGTTTGCTACCTGCCAAAGGTGGAAGGGAGTCCCATATGCAAGTCTGGCAGCTCATGTCGAGCGACCTAGTGACTCTCGATGCCGATGCGAGGTTGGATGTTGCCGATGATCTCATGAAGCTCAAACGCATTCGTCATCTCCCCGTCCTCCGTGATGGGCGTCTGGTGGGGTTGATCACGCAGCGCGACCTGTTTCTCGCCGGCGTCTCAAGCGTCTTGAACTTTCGCAAGCCAGCGGAGAAGGAGTGGCTTGGCCGCATCCGGATCCCGGAGGTCATGACCACCGATCTGATTACCGTCGCGCCGGACACCGAGATCGAAGAGGCAGTGGCGCGCATGCTCGAGCACAAAATCGGCTGCTTGCCCGTAGTGGCAGCAGGCAAGCTCGTCGGCCTATTCAGCGAGACAGACTGCCTCCATTACCTGCAGCGCATTCTTTCCATCGCCGGCATCAAGCGCCGGATCATCGAGGAAGAGAAGCCCATTGACGTAAGCTGACCTCACCATCAGCGACTACGCGCTACGGCCGGCAAACCTGACGGAATCCCACTGCCGCTCAAGCACCCTCGATGCGTGTCCGCAGGGTCCGTTCAACCGTAGACGTCACCTCGGTGAGCGCAACGGCGGTATCGATCACCAGGTGGTTTGCGTGTTCCTCCGGTGCGAGCGCCTCGTAGCGGCGGCGTTGTTCGAGATGCACGCTCCAGTTAGCGTCTGAGGGCCCCGCACTCTCACTTCGGCGCCGTTCGATTCTCCGGCGCACTTCGTCGTCACCGCAGCGGCATTCGACAAGCAGGAACGGCACCCCCTGTGTGCAGGCAAGTGCGCGGACCGCATCGCGATCTGCCCGCCGCTGAAACGTGGCGTCGAGGATGACGCCACGCCCCGCCCTCAGGTGTTCTGTCGCCTCGGCAAGCATCGCCGCGTACGTCCAAGCGCTGTGCTCGGGCGAGTACAATCCGGCTTCATAGGCAGCGGTGACGCCCGCGTCGCTGGCTAGTCCTGCCAGTCGTTTGCGGATGACGTCAGAATTGACGTGGACAAAACCAGTGCGACTGCGGAGCCGCGCGGCGATGGCCGACTTTCCCGTACCGCTCAATCCAGCGATCGCCACCACGCCGCAGCTGTAGGCCCACGTGTAGCGATACGCCAGCGCAAAGTGTTGCTGCGCACTGGCCCGGGCGCTGGCTCGCTCGTCAGCCTCGACCTCCGCCTCCGCGCTCTTCAAACTGTCAACCTTGCCGCGCACGTAGGCGCGGTAGCACTGGTAGAATGGCACCAGTCGCGGCAGGTCGGGATCTTCGGCGTACGCGGCATAAGAAGAGACCAACTCGCCGGTCAATTCTGCACGGTCGTGATAGTCGAGGTCCATGGCCAGGAAGGCGATTTCGGAGGCCGTGTCGCAGTGGCGGAAGCGCGGATTGAACTCGATGCAATCGAAGATGATGGGGACGCGGTCGAAGCAGATGTGTTCGGTGTGCAGGTCGCCGTGACACTCGCGAATGCGGTGCTGCGTTTGTCGCCTGCGGAAGAGTGCATCATTTCGTTGGAGAAAGTTGCGGGAGAAGATCTGGATCGCGTCGTCGTCTCCGGCTGGAATTGTGATGTTGCGAAACGGGCGCATACCCACGAAGTTGTCCTCCAGCGCCGCGAAGACGGCGGCGGGATCTCCGTTTGCGGTCACTTCCGGGCTGGCATTGGCCTGACGGTGAAAGTCAGCGAGACGGCGGGCAAGCTGTTGGATCATCGACGGCGTGACCGCGCCGCGGTCGAGCAGCTCGTCCAGCATCCTGTCGGCAGGCAGCCGGCGCATGCGCACGGCGTACTCGGTCGCTCCGACATCATCCTCTGGCCCGAGCCGATATGCCGTCCCCTCCCGACAGATCGCTACCACGCCGAGATAGACCTCCGGCGCCAGGCGACGGTTGAGCCGCACTTCCTCGTGACAAAAGTGGCGACGGCGCTCGAGGGTGGAGAAGTCGAGAAAGGAGAAGCGCACGGGCTTTTTTACCTTGTAGACTTCCTCGCCCGCCAAGAAGACGTAGGAAATGTGGGTTTGCACGAGACCCACGGCGGGCGGAGGATGCGGGTACATCTCCGGACGTAGCATCGCGGTAATCGATTCGGGGAGACCCACGAAACGCACCTCAGTTGGCAGCTAGGAATGCGGCCTTCGGGGCGGAGAGAGAACTGCGCTCACCTCAAATCCGTTGGCCTCGAGCCCGGCCACGATGTCATCGATGTCAGTAGTGTGGAGGCGGAGATGCACCTTCCCAGAGCGCCGGTCACGGTAGATCCACTTCAGGTCGCCGTGTTTCTGGTCGATGACGCGGCGGATGCGCCATTTCGCCTCCGCATCGCGACCTCCGGCAAGCACGAGGTGATAGGTCGGCTCGGTCACACCGCAGAGCTGGACAAAGGCATCGAGGACGTCCGAGGTGGTAATGATGCCGACCAAGGTGACGTGATCGACCACGGGCAACGCCCCAACCTTCAGTGTCCGGAGCAGCCGGGCAGCTTCGTCGATTGGCGCGTCGGGTCCAACCACGCGGGGCTTCGCCGTCATGACGTCGGAGACGGTTCCCTTCGCAGTTGAGGCGCCGCGCAGATCCCGGTCCGTGACAATACCGGAGAGGCGGTCCTTGTGCATCACAGGGAGTTGCCTGAAGCGGTGCTTGCGGAGCAGGGCGCGCGCGTCGGCAATGGAACATTCACGTTCAATGGTGATGACTTTCGAGGACATGTAGTCGCGAACTAGCATCGTCACCCTCCCCGATTCCTTGATTCACCTGAACCGTGTTACCCAACCAGTTGCCTCATCGTTCGAGCCGACGAATCAGTCCCTCTTGAGCAACCGAGACGACGAGCACGCCGTCACGGGTATAGATGCTACCGGTGGCAAATCCTCGGCCACCAGCCGAGGCGGGGGTGTTTTGGGCGTACAGCAGCCACTCGTCGGCGCGAAACGGACGATGGAACCACATGGCGTGATCCAGGCTGGCCATCATGATCTTGCGGTCGGGCGACCACACCAGTCCGTGCGGCCGCAACGACGTATCGAGTAAGGTCATGTCGGAAGCATACGTCAAGACACATGCATGCAGCGTCGGGTCATCGGGCAGCCGGCCATCGGCGCGCAGCCAAGCGTAGGCGACCGGCTCGCGCCAACTGCTGGGCGGGCGGTCCACCGGATCACAGATGCGAAGATCGATCGGCCGTTCGCGCTCAGCCCACGGGCCGAGCTGCTGCAAGAACGGTTTCATCCGCTCTTGAAAGGTCGGCAGGCGTTCGGGCGCTGGAACCTCGGGCATGGGGACGTAATAACTGAGCCCAGGTTCTTCTTTGTGAAACGATGCCGAGAGATTGAAGATGGCTTGCCCGTGTTGAATCGCCACCACAAGACGCGTGGTGAAGGAACGGCCGTCACGAATACGGTTCACCTCATAGAGGATCGGCACCTTGGGATCGCCCGGGCGCAGAAAATAGCTGTGGAATGAGTGCACCCGACCGTGCTCGACGGTGCGCGTGGCTGCAACCAGCGCCTGGCCTGCCACTTGTCCTCCGAATACCCGTTGCCGGTCTTCCTTTGGGCTCAGGCCGCGGAAAATGTCGACCTCGAGCTCCTCGAGGTCGAGCAGTTCGATGAGTCTCTGCAAGGCTTCCATCAACGTTGTTTTCTCCTTGGGCGCGACCATCTTGAGCCGAACTCAACATGGCATCGACAGCACGATACCGAAACCAGGGCGGCGCGACTAGCGCAGCAGCAACAACGTGGCGCGTGGCGGTTGTGCTGGCCGGAAGGCAGCCCGACAGCGGGCCTTCAGGGCCGGAGAAACCGGGCGCTCAGCGAAGCGCCGCTCGCTGCCGGCGTCAGGCCTCGGGCTGACCAATGAGCATCAAAGCTCCCGCCTTAGTCAGCCCAGACGATGATGTATATCAATATGCTTCCTCACATGAGACGCCGACGACGTGACTGTCAAGCACCAGGCCATGGTGTGTACCAGGCCATGGTGTGTACCCAGGGTGTGTACCCGGCCAGGGTGTGTCGGCCAGGGTGTGCTCAAGAAAAGCCGTCCGTGATTCATAGCCGGCTTACGACCGGCGGCGCGGCAACTCGATGGTCAAATCGTTATCTGCGGGTGGGCGGTCACTGAAGCTGTTGACAAACGCAGCCAGCGCCGGGTCCCCGAGTTCCTCGGCGGTGTAAGCGAACTGCTCTTCCCCCTCCGCGACCGAGGGCCACCAGTCGCGCAGCTTACCAGCCGCCGTCGCCGCCCGCTCCCGCGAATAATGAAACGGGGCACCCGTCATGGCTTCCGTCAGTACATTGACGAACACGTCAGCGGTGGACTCGCGCGAGAACCCTTGCAGGTCGGGGCACGACGGAATCGAGCGCAGGCGTCGACTGCGGATTCTCGCCAGACCGTCGCGAAGCGTGACGACCCGGTAAGCGTGTGGATAGCCCGCCAGCGATGCCGTAACGATGTTGTACAATCCCGCCTCTTCCTTCACGTCTTGAATGTGCAGATGTCCGCTGAAGGTCAGGCGAATTCCGTGCTTGCGGAGAATCGCCTTAAGATCGGTGGCGTTTTCGACGTGAAACCATGCAAAAAATGGATGAACCGATTCGTTGGGGATGTGATCGATAATGCTGTGGTGCAGCATAACGATCGTTTCCCGTCCGGGATCGCGTTGCCGTTCCAATTCGTCATCCAGCCACGCCAGCACGTCGGGATCGATCCAGCCACGATCTTCATCGGGTTTGGATGAGCAGATGCCGACAAGATGCACGTCGGGGGCTGGATCACAACCGTAGGCCGTGCGGCGGGTGTCCTTGAACCCGAAGTCGCCGTACAGGCGCGGAATGTCTGGTGTGCACACGGGAGCCACGTCGGGATCGAGATACTCGCGCGGACGCAGTCGCACTGTTCGCGGCTGGTCATGGTTGCCGGAGACGCAAAGGACGGGCGCACGAAAGCGGCCCAACAACTCGCGCGCGCGGTCGTGGTTGTAAGGCTCGGAGTCCTTGGTGAGGTCGCCCGCAACCAGGACGAATTCCACCTCCGGCATGGCATTGATTTCGGTGAGTGCCGCCTCGAGCAACTCGACACTCTGGGCATACATCGTCGGTTCGTTCGGGATCGTTGGACGGCTCCAGCCTGTCTGCGGATTCGGAACCGTGACATGCGGGTCGGAAATCAATGCAAACGTCGACACGGATTTAGTGTTCCGGGAGCGGACGGTTGAGTCAACCGATGCGGAGCGTTTCCCCCGCAAAAACAAAAACGCCCCGCCGGCTTCACCGGCGGGGCGTTGCACCACGGCTAGACTCGCTAGACCTTGGTCACATTGCTGGCTTGCGGTCCCTTGCGGCCCGGGGTGACGTCGAATTCCACCCGCTGGCCTTCTTCGAGACTCTTGAAGCCATTACCGGCAATCGAAGAGTAATGGACGAAGACATCTTCGCCGCTCTCTTGCGAAATGAAGCCGTAGCCCTTTTCGGCGTTGAACCACTTTACAGTCCCTTGCGCCATGCGGGATCCCTCCTCTGCTCAAACTCGTCAGCCGGGGGGGGCGCTGCACGTCTAGGGACGCAAATTGCGTTGCGAGCGAGAAGGCCTCTTACCGGCCTGCAAGACGATTGCCGAACCGACCCGTTTAACGTGCGTTTTTATAACGAGCTTTCCAATTAGGGGCAAGCCACACTTTGGGCGAAACATCCGAGGCGTTAAATCACGTTGACTCGGCGGAGTGTGGACAGCTATCATCGCGCCACTTGGCGGGTTGTTGTGGAGATGAGGGTGTGTGGCGCGTCTGACTGCAAACGGTTCTTCGGCAGCCCTTCGATTTTCCTCCAGAACAAACTGAGGTGCTATGCCCGGAAGTAACGGCAGCGGTTTGCTCCGCGTGATCCCGCTGGGCGGACTCGGCGAGATCGGCCTGAACTGCCTGCTCCTCGAATACGGCGACGCGGCCATCGCCATCGACTGCGGTCTGATGTTTCCCGAGTTGCACATGCTTGGGATCGATCTGGTCATCCCCGACCTCGGATACCTGCAGCGATTGGGCGACCGCTTTCTCGGCTTTGTGATCACGCACGGTCATGAAGATCACATCGGCGCACTGCCGTACGTGCTCCGCGATCTCCGCGCGCCGATCTACGCACCAGCGATGGCCGCTGGCCTGATCAAGGAGAAGCTCCGCGAGCACAACTTGTCCGGAGTCCAGCTGGAGGTCCTCCAGCCTCGCCGCAGGTGGCAGATGGGACCTTTCGCGGTCGAAGCGATTCACATGACCCACTCGATCGTGGACGCGGTCGCCCTGGCCATCACGTCGCCTCTTGGCACCATCATTCATAGCGGCGATTTCAAGATCGATCAGACGCCGATCGATGGCAATCCGTCGGACCTGCAATGCCTGGCCGAATACGGCGCGCGTGGCGTGTTGCTCCTACTGTCGGATTCGACCAATGCCGAGCGCGAGGGCTATACCCCGTCGGAACGGTCGGTGCACGGACCCCTCGACCGTATTTTCAGCACCAGCCCCGGGAAGATCTTCTTCTCGACATTTTCCTCGCACGTACACCGCTTGGCGCAGGTGCTGGAGCTGTCGCAACGGCACGGTCGCCGGGTGGTGACGGTAGGCCGGAGTCTGAATTCCAGCATCAAGATCGCCTCGCAACTCGGCTACCTGCAGTTCCCGTCTTCTCTCTTCGCGGATATCGACGAATTAGGGCAGCTCCAGCCCCATGAGGTCACGTTGCTCACCACTGGCAGCCAAGGCGAACCACTTTCGGCGCTCATCCGCATCGCCGTCGGCGACCACCGTCAGGTGCGCATGGAGCCGGACGATGCGGTGGTCCTCTCATCACGCATCATTCCCGGCAACGAACGGTCAATCAGCAACATGATCAACCACATCTACCGCCGGGGGGCGAACGTGCACCACGCCGGCGGCACCGCTGTGCATGTGTCCGGACACGCCAGCCAAGAGGAGCTCAGACTGTTGCTGCGATTGGTCCAACCACGTCATTTCGTGCCCGTGCATGGTGAGTACCGGCATCTGGTCCAGCATCGCGCCCTGGCGCACTCGGTCGGCATGTCCGCTGAAGACACCTTTTTGCTCGAAGATGGGCACGTGCTCGAAATCGATCCGAGTGGCGCCCGTGTCGCACAGCCGATACAGGCCGGGCGCGTGTTTGTAGATGGCAAGGGCATTGGCGACGTAGAGGATGTCGTGCTGCGGGACCGCCGCCATCTCTCGTCCGACGGCTTGGTGGTGGCGATACTGGGGATCGACCAGCAGACGGGAGAGCTGATCGCGGGGCCCGACCTGATATCACGGGGATTCATATTTGAGGAGCAGGGACAGGCGTATCTCGAGCAGGCAAAGAGCCTTGTCGTTGAGACCCTCCAGCAGCTCACGGCGGAATCGCGTACCGACTCTCTCGAAGTCAAGGAAGAGGTGCGTAAGGCGTTGAAGCGATTCTTTGCACGCACCCTGGAGCGCCGGCCAGTCATCGTGCCTTTCGTGATGGAGATGTGAGGTGGGACGCAGCCGGGCGGAAGCCAAAGAAGCGGCCGAGCGGGAGACCAGCCAACTGCTCAACGAAGTCGCCGGCGTCCTGACGCTGGCCACGGCGCTGTTTGCGTTGGTGAGTTTTCTTTCCTTCCAACACGGCCAGGCGAAGTTGGACCTCGGCGGGCCGGTGGGATACGGCCTGTCGAGCGTGCTGATGCAGGCCTTTGGTCTGGCGGTTTACCTTCTACCATTGCTGCTGTCAGTGCTCGGGACGCGGCTGCTCCGCTCGCGGTTCGACGAGATCTCACTGGCGCGCGCTTTCGCTGCGGTGGCCATGCTGCTGAGCTTGGCCGTCATGCTGGGATTGGTGCTGCCTCGCAATGAAGTTGTATATGCCGGGGGCTGGTTTGGGGGCTTTCTGGCCAGCGTGCTGCGCGATGCGGGTGGTACCCTCGGCGCCTACGTAGTGGCCTCTGTCGCGCTGCTGCTCTCGCTCATGTTCACGACGGGTTCTTCATTGCAGGGTGGCACCATCTTCTTTGCCGCCGGCGCCCGGGAGGCGCGGAGTCGCTGGCACGCGCGCCGGGAACGGAAGGTCACCTCGGTACGGACGGTGTCCAACCGCAAGCGTGAACCGGCGAGCGAGCAAGCCGGCCCGCTCATTGTGCTGGGAGAGGATTCGGCCGTCAGGTCCGAGAAGAAGCCCGAACCCCGTGCGGTGCAGGAGGTGCTCCCCTTCACCGATGCCGGCTATCAGACACCGCCCCTCAACCTGCTGGACACCCCGCGGCACGCCGCGGTGCGGGTGGATGAGGAGGCCTTGCGCAAGAGCTCCGAAATCCTCGAAACCAAGCTGGCCAATTTCGGCATCGAGGGCAGCGTCGTAGCGGTGCGACCGGGGCCGGTGATCACCACCTTCGAAATCGAACCGGCCCCGGGGGTGAAGGTCAACCGCATCGTCACGCTGGGGGACGATCTTGCCATGGCGCTGCGCGCCTTGGGCGTGCGCATTCTCGCCCCGGTCCCGGGCAAGGCCGTCGTCGGCATCGAGGTTGCCAACGCCAAGCGCGAGCACGTCTATTTGAAAGAGATCCTCGAAAGCGAGCCGTTCACACAGGCGGACTCGACGTTGACGCTCGCTCTGGGAAAAGACAGCGCGGGTAATCCAGTGGTCGCGGATCTGGCACGCATGCCGCACCTGTTACTGGCGGGCGCAACCGGCACGGGCAAGTCCGTCTCGCTCAACGCTATGATCATGAGCATCCTCTTTAAGGCGTCCCCACGCGACGTCCGTTTCGTCATGATCGACCTGAAGATGCTCGAGCTGTCGCTCTACGATGATTTACCGCACCTGCTGGTTCCGGTGGTCACCGACCCAAAAAAAGCGGTGGTCGTGCTGAAGCACCTGGTCGAGCAGATGGACGATCGCTATCGCGTGCTCAAGGAAAAGGGCGTGCGGCACATTGACAGCTACAACCGGCTGATGGACCATGACGAGCAGGAGCGCCAAGCTGGTGTCATCGAACTGACCGACGTCGTCGGCGAAGAGGAGGCGCCACCCCAGGTGTTGCGCCACCAGCGCATGCCGAAAATCGTGGTGATCATCGACGAGCTGGCAGACTTGATGATGACGGTTGGCCGCGATGTGGAGGAATCCATCACCCGCTTGGCGCAGAAGGCACGGGCCTCGGGCATGCATCTTATCCTGGCGACCCAACGCCCGTCCGTCGACGTGATCACCGGGCTCATCAAGGCCAATTTCCCGGCGCGCATTTCCTTTCAGGTGACTGCACGTGTCGATTCGCGGACCATCTTGGACTGCATCGGCGCCGAGCGGCTGCTCGGTGGTGGCGACATGCTCTACCTGCCGCCGGGCACGGCAAAGGTGCAGCGCCTGCACGGGGCGTTTGTCTCCGAGGCCGAGATTAAGAAGGTCACCGACTTCGCCAAGCAGCAAGCTAAGCCGCAGTACGCCTTCGATCTGTTGGAAGATGATGAGGAAGGCGACGGCCCGAATGCAGATGACGGCTACGATGATGTCATGTACGATCAAGCCGTGCGCCTGGTCACGGAAAGTCGTCAAGCCTCGATCTCATGGGTGCAACGGCGCCTGCGGGTCGGCTACAACCGGGCCGCACGCATGATCGAACGTATGGAACGCGAAGGCGTCGTGAGCACGAGTGAAAACGGTCGCCCGCGCGAAGTGCTGGCACAACGCATCGAGGACTGATGAGGGTGCACGTGGCATGGATCTGTGGCCTCGCCATCGCCGCGCTGGCGAGCGAACTCCGCGCGGCGGACGTTTCCGCGATTGTCCAGAAAGTACAGGAACGGTACGATGCCACCCGTGACTTCACGGCCACGGTGACGCAGGAAATGACCATCGCCAGCTTGGGCAAAACGACCACTGCCCGCGGCACCGTCGCCTTCAAGAAACCCGGCAAGATGCGCTGGGAGTTGGATCACGATGCCCCGCAAGTGATTGTCGCGGATGGCAGCACATTGTGGCTGTACCAACCCAAGGAACATCAGGTACTCAAAGCGCCCTTTGATGCGGCGTTTCGCTCCACCACGCCCATCTCGTTCCTCACCGGCGTCGGACGCATTGCCCAGGATTTCGACGTCAGTATCGATGGCACCAGCGCCGATGGGCAGCTGGTCTACTTGATACTCGTATCGCGGCGCGACAGCGCTGCGGTTGGAAAATTGCGGCTGACGGTGGCACGTGACAGCGGCGAAATACGCGGAGCGGAAGTGCACGATCCGCTTGGTAACGTGAGTCGGCTACAGTTCGATGACATCCGGCGCAATCAGGACTTGCCCGACGACCGATTTGTCTTCCAGCTTCCCCAGGGCGTCGATGTAATCACCGCTCCGGTCTTACAGTGAAAGGGGTGGCGCATGCCCTCGTTCGACATCGTCTCGCAAGTGGACCGCCAGGAGATCGACAACGCCGTCAACCAGACACGAAAAGAGATCGGACAGCGCTACGATTTCAAAGGGACAAAGACCGAGATCACCCTGGAGGAAGACAGCATCCAGATCCTCTCTGACGACGATTTCAAGGTCAAGGCGGTGGTGGACATCCTGCAATCCAAGCTCGTCCGCCGCAACGTCTCCCTGAAGGCGCTGGTTTACGGAAAGATCGAACCGGCAGCCGGCGGCTTAGCGAAACAGACCCTTACCGTGCAACAGGGTATCGACATCGACCGGGCCCGGCAGATCGTCAAACTCGTCAAGGACAGCAAGCTCAAGGTCCAGGGCCAGATACAAGCGGATCAGGTGCGCATCACCGGCAAGAAACGAGACGATCTGCAAGCCGTGATCCAGTTACTCAAGGCGCAGGACCTCGGTTTGCCGCTGCAGGTCGTCAACTACCGGGACTAGTACGGCGGCGTGGCGGGTTCTTCCGCCAGGGCACCGATTGGGGGACGACTATTCTACGCCACCTTGCTGGCTTCGGGCGACACAGGCGTCTGGGAAAAAACACCGGTTGCGGTAGATCGCGTACCGCCCGCGGTAGGGCTTCCCGGCGCCGTGGAGGCTAAACGTCGGGCCGCTGACCACCAAGGACGGAATAACGAAAATCTCATCGGCAGCACGGCGGTGTTTGGCGATGCAGACAAACACATCGCAGTACCGCCGCTCCCATTCGCCATGCCGGTGGAAAGGGAAGCCGCTGGGCGCGCCGCCACCACCGCATTGAACCGGGGATGCTCCACGGCGATCGTTCTAATCACCACGGGATCCTCTGCCGGTGCTATCTGTCGAAAGGATGACCTACAAATGAAGAGGCCTTCCGATTCGGAAGGCCTCCTGCATTGAGCCCGAAGGCTCAGATCTGGGGGAAAGGGAAAAAACTTCTGGCCTAGTGAATGGCCTCGAAAGGATACCTACTTACTTTTTCTTCTTGCCGCCGGCTTTCTTCTTCGCAGGGGCTTTCTTCTTGGTCTTGCCAGCTTTCTTGGTTGCCATACGTCCTCCTTATAGATTTGTTAGGAGCGTTCAACTGCCTGTGCTCCCGTTCCCCCAAATTTTCGCTCCACCTCATTCAGCCACCCACCACCAGTTTCGCCAGCGATTATCTAATGACGGTGGTCCTCTGTCAAGAGACGAATGCCATTTTGGAAAAATATTTCTAAAACTGTTTTGGCCCTAGTTCTATGGGAAATCAGATCTCTAAAATGGCGTTAAATGTCTGGCAACCGACTGCCTAGCAGAACGTTCTAGAATGGTATCCACAGCCACTGCTACGGCTTGTCCACAGACTGCGCCGCCAAACAAACCAAGGTGGCGGGAGCCGCGTTCTCCGCAGTCCGGCTCGAGCCATTCGGGCACTTGTCGCTGACATCTTGCGAGCTGTCGTAGCGCACGGCGTAGGCGCCCCGACGGCGAATGGGAGAAGGAGTTCCGCGCCCGAAAAGCACTTGCGTAGCGAAGCTCAAAGTAGTGAACTGCGCGGCAGCCCGCACCGACATTCAGCTCAGAAAGGACGAAGCGGATGGAGTATCAGCAGATCCTGTACGAAGTCGCGGAGGCCATCGCGACCAT
>DASVHW010000352.1 GCA_036382395.1 Candidatus Binatia bacterium
GATGCGTGTTGAAATGGCAAGTGGAGGCAAGAGCTTGAAGAGCCAAATGCGTCTGGCTGATAAGGTGGGAAGTCCGTACGTTCTGATCCTCGGGGAGGACGAGCTGGCGGCTCAGGTACTGACGGTGCGGGACATGGTGGCCAAACGCGACTTTCCTCGGGCGGTGGCGCTGTCGTCCTCCGCGCCCGCACTGCGCCAGACACTGGACAAACTGCAGGAGCTGTACTTGTGAACGCCGAGGGCCTGGCGGACTGGAAACGCAGCTCGTACTGCGGCGACCTGCGCCTGACCGACGAGGGACAGACGGTGACCGTGATGGGCTGGGTGCACACCCGGCGCGATCACGGCGGCTTGATTTTCGTGGATCTGCGCGACCGTTCGGGGGTGGTGCAGATCGTGTTCAACCCGGAACAGAACCAGTCGACGTTCGCCTTCGCGCAGGAGCTGCGCAACGAGTTCGTTGTGGCCGTGCGCGGCCGTGTCGAACGCCGGCCGGAGGAAACGCAGAACCCGAACCTGGCCACCGGCGCGATCGAGGTCATGGCGTCCGAGGCGAAGCTGCTGAGCCAGGCACGCAGCACGCCGTTTCCGATCGATGGCGGTCCGCCGATCACCGAGAGCACCCGGCTGAAGTATCGCTATCTCGACTTGCGGCGCCCGGAGATGCAGGAACGGCTGATCTTCCGCCACCGGTTGGTGAAGGCGATGCGCGACTACCTCGACGGCCAGGGATTCATCGAGATCGAGACGCCGCTGCTCACCCGCAGCACGCCGGAGGGGGCGCGCGATTATCTGGTGCCCAGCCGCGTCAATCCGGGCTGCTTCTACGCGCTGCCGCAGTCGCCGCAGCTCTTCAAACAGCTGTTCATGGTGGCGGGGCTGGATCGGTACTTCCAGGTTGCGCGTTGCTTTCGCGACGAGGACCTGCGCGCCGACCGGCAACCGGAGTTCACGCAGATCGATGTCGAGATGTCCTTCATCCGGCCCGACGACATCATGGACGTCACCGAAGGCATGCTGTCCGTGGCCTGTGCCTTGCGGGGCATCGAGGTGCCGCACCCGATCCCCCGGCTCAAGTATGACGAGGCGATGCGCCGCTTCGGCTGCGATCGCCCGGACATGCGCTTCGGGCTCGAACTGGCCGACGTGTCCGATGTTGCGCGGCGCGTCGACTTCAAGGTGTTTCGCGAGGCGGTGGGGCGGGGGGGCATCGTCAAAGTGTTGCGCCTGCCTGACGGTGAGCGCCTGTCGCGCAAGGACCTCGACGGCCTCCCCGATCTGGTGGCCCCGTACGGCGCCAAAGGTGTGGCTTGGGTGCGTCTGACCGACGCCGGTTGGCAGTCGCCGATCGCCAAGTTCATCGCTCCCGGGGAGCGCACGGCCATCGAGCAGGCCTGTGGCGCTGGGATGGGCGACTTGCTGATGTTCGTGGCGGACACGCCCAAGGTCGTCAACGACGCTCTTGCCAACCTGCGGCTGAAGTTGGCCGCCCAGCTCGGTATGATTCCGAGTGATCGCTACGCCTTTGTGTGGGTCACGGATTTCCCGCTGGTAGAGTATTCCGCTGAAGACAAGCGTTACGTCTCAGTCAACCACCCGTTCACCGCCGCGCACGAGGAGGATTGGGACCGTCTCGAGTCGGACCCGTTGAGCGTGCGGGCGCTGGCATATGACATCGTGCTCAACGGGACGGAGCTGGGTGGTGGCAGTATTCGTATCCACCGCCCCGACCTCCAATCGCGCGCGTTTGCGGTGCTCGGGCTCAGCGAAAGTGAGGCCCGCTCGAAGTTCGGCTTTCTGCTCGAGGCGTTGTCGTTTGGGGCGCCGCCGCATGGCGGGATTGCTTTAGGCCTCGACCGTGTCGCCATGCTTCTGTGCGGTGCCACATCGATCCGTGATGTCATCGCCTTCCCCAAGACCCAGCGTGCCGTGTGCCTCATGACCGAGGCTCCGAGTCCGGTGGATACGCGACAACTTCGTGAGCTGGGACTGAAGTTGGATGTGTAGCGGGTTGCGGGTGCCGTTCCGCCGGTTAGATCACCGAGGGTCGGCGGCAAGAAGACCATCGCGCCGGCGCCAGCTGGCTGTGCTTGCCCTGGTGGCGTTGACCGGATGCAATCCCTTCCACCGCGGCCCGAAGCTTCCCGAACTGATCGGCCTCATTGCCGTGCTGCCGATCGAGCGCGTTGAGCCCATGAGTGCCACCCCGATGGAGCGAGTGGAATCCTTACCGCCAGATGCAGGGCGGCAGGTGACAGCAGCCGTGTACGGCGTGCTGACGAGTTCGTCGGATTGGCGCGTGGTGCCGGATCTGACGGCTGCGGCGGCCCTCAGCCGCATCAAACCAGCAGGCGACCTCGCGTCACGCGCGCGCGCCCTCGGTCAAGAGGTGGGTGCGGACGCAGTGCTGTTTGGCACTGTTTCGCGTTATGTCGAACGCGTGGGCAGGGGATACGGCGCGCGACAGCCCGCAGCGGTTGCCTTTACCCTGCAACTGATCTCGGTGAAATCGGGCAAGATCCTGTGGAGCGGTTCGTTCGACGAGACGCAGCGGCCGCTGACGTCCAATCTCTTCAACTGGTGGCAGTTCTGGCGCGGCGGCCCGCGCTGGTTCACGGTGCAGGAGTTCACCCGCCTCGGCGTCGAGCATCTGGTGAAGGACCTGTCCAAGAGGACCGAATAACGTCAGCCCTGGAGCGCTGCCTCACGCCGCTGCCGTTGGTCTGTCTGCAAGGATCACCGCTCCATTTTGTTGTAGTCCACGCTCAGCCAGCGTTCAGGGGTGAGGCAAACGAGGATTGTGCCGCGCGCGCGCTCCCCGGCCGTGGCTTGGAGGTACCAGTCGCCCAACTGCTCGCCAAGGTAGCGGTAGGCCATGGGGTGCGCGTCGCGCTCGAAGCCGGGTTCCCCGATGGTTACCGGAGTTAGTTTAGCCGCCAAACCAGCCGGCGTGGAAGTACCGAATGACGACGGTGAGCGCGAAGCCGGCAGCAATGACCACCGGGTGCAGTTCGCGGAGTCCTTGCAGCGTTGCCTTGCCAGTGAACGGCAAGAATGGGGTCGCGGCATGAAACGCGCGGAAGCGAGGGTCCCCGCTCGCCAGCTTACGCTGATCCTGGTGCCAGCCGCCGATGAGCGCGAACAGGACAAAGCCTCCGAAGAAGACGACGTCGGCGGTGCTGCCATTCGGTAGCAGATGGGTCAGCCCAAAGATCGCAAACGCCATGAACGACGGGTGACGGGTGATGCGGTACACACCCGCAGGCATCGGATCGCCTGGGACAAGGCCTGCCGGACTGGGCCGCACCAGGCTCGCCACCAGCAGGGTGAAGGCGATCAACATGCCGACGTACGTCACCCAGTGCAAAGGCGTCCCTCTGGACAGCGCCCACAACCATGGGCCCGCATGCTTGTGCGTGAAGTAGGTCCACACCAGCGGCACGAAGAAGGCGAGGGCTAACAGGGAATACAGAGCACGGAAACGAGCGGCGCCGACGCTTGCCACGAGCGGCCCGCGGATCGGTGCACTCGACAGCGCAATATGGCTCCCGGCGAATCCAGCCCAGAGAAGAAGAATTACGATGGTTGCGGACATAGCGCCCCTCCCGTGTCGCGGGGGCAAAGACTACCGCTTTGAATGCTCGGACGCCAACGGAATGCACCCGGTGCGCGAGCGGACAGGTGACGGAATTGTGCAGCCGGAAGGTGGCCGCTGACCTGAACGCTTGAAATTCACGCGCCTCTCGTTTCATATGGTAGCGAAGCTGGATTCCGAGCAACTGGCGCGCAACCTCCAGGCCTGGATGGGTGATCGGGAAAGCGTATACGCCGTGAGGGCGAGATGAAGCGCAAGCTTGTGATCCTCTGGCTGGTGCTGGCGGTCAGCGTGTGCGCCATGATCTTGGCGGAGAAGAGCAGCCCCGCCTACAACAAGAACAACCCCCGCTGGGAAGCTCCCGAGCACATCATCCCTCCTCAGCCGTACACTAAACCCTACAAGCCCCTCCGCCAGCCACCGGGGGCCATTCCGCCGCGGCAGCACCGCACGGGAAACTCCCAGGCGTTGGATGCACGGGTTGTCGCCTGCCTGGCCGGCATCTTCGTTCTGGCGATCGGGATGCAATGGCTGGCAGCGCTCGTGCGCATCCCGACGGCGGCGCTGCTGGTTGCCTGTGGTTTTGTGGCTGGCCCGCTCACCGGGCTCCTCGATCCCGACGCCCTCTTCGGGAACTTGCTGCTTCCCCTCGTCTCATTGTCGCTAGCATTGATTCTATTTCTCGAAGCCCTGAGTGTGAGAAGGCGCGTGTGGCATGTCCGCAGCCCGGTGATCCGACTGGCTGGCGTAGGCATGCTGGTCTGCTGGTTGGTGAGCACCGTTGCCGCGTATCTGGTCCTCGATTGCAGCGGCGCTTCGGCGGTGCTGCTCGGGGCGATTCTGGCGATGACCGGACCTCCTGCGGCCATCGGGCTACGCCGCCACCGGTTGGCCGGTCAGCTGAACGCCGTCTTGACGGGGGAGGGGATTGCTCTCGACCTGATCGGAGGCGCGCTGGTCATTCTGATACTCAATGCCCTTGTGTTCGGCGGCTTTCGCCAGTTCGGTGCCGCGTCTATGGTGGCGGTGCGCAACACCCTCGCTGTCGGCATCCTGTGTGGGATGCTCGGCGGCGGCGCCTTGTCCGTCCTCCTGAAGCGTCAGTGGATTCCTTGGTCTCTCGGGCGCTCGCTGTGCTTCATGCTGGTCATCGGCGTGTTTGCCATTTCCAACGCGCTCCAAATGGACTCAGGTTTCCTTGCGGTGATCGCCATGGGGGTGTTGCTGTCCAGTCAAGAGATCCTCCCAGCGAGGTACATCGCCCAGCTACCCGGCAACCTGTATGAATCGCTCGTCGCTGCCGTGATCATCGTGCTGTTCGCGCGGGTGTCGTTGGGGGACTTCATTGGCCTCGGTGTTGCCGGTGGCGTCTTTGTTGGAATCGTTCTTGTGGCTGCACGCCCGCTGGCTGTGGGACTGTCGACCGTCAGGTCGCGTTTCGACTGGCGAGAGCGGATGGGCTTGTCGGTGATGGGGCCGCGCGGACTATTGCCGGCCGGGCTCTCCACTGTCTGCGCGTTGCGTCTGATTGAGAACGGCCATCGGGAAGCGTGGGTCCTGGCGCCCCTGACGTTGTTGGTTGTCGCCGGTACGGTCATTGCGTGCACCGTGGCTGCCCCGTTTGTTGCGCGTTGGGAGCACGGTGCCGCTGAGCCGAGCGCTCCAGGAACGTAGCGCGCATCCGTGAACGCCGGCATGGGTGATGCGCTCCTTGATGCGCGCTGACCAATCGCATGACCAACCAGCTGCCTTAGGGCGTGCAGTGGCCGCCGGTTGAGGGACCGGGCTGCGCCGATCGCACGGCCTGCCCGCGCGAGCATGTCCTCAGCGCATCAGAGGAAAACGGCACGGAAGTACCAGCGCCGCCGGCCGCAAATCCAGGTCCGGCACGATGATCGATATGCTTTTGGAACGGTGGCACGGACCTTGTTTCACCTAGCAAACAATGAAAGCCGCGCCTGCAAACAAGAGGAACACGGTCGTCCTGCTCCGTTGGGTTCTCATCATTGCATTCTCCTATCTGCTGTTGATGGACGGGTCCCAACTGCAGCCTCAGACCCGTGTGGTGGTATTGATTGCAGTAGCGCTGGCTTCGAATCTCGTGATTGCGCGGATGCCGGAGAGCTGGGCGCTACGGCCGGCTTTTGATTTCGGCGTGGTGCTCTTCGATGCGGCCTGGGTCACCTTGGGATTGATCTGGGCTCCGAATGTGTCGGATGACTTGTTCCTGCTCTATTTCCTCGTGATCTTTGTCGCCGCCATGGGTGAGTCCTTGTTGACCACAGTGGCCAGCGCTGCCCTCGTCGGGATCGTGTACGGGGTGACGTTGTCCTTTCAGCCCGGTGGCGAGTTTCGGCTCACATCCGCGGCCCTGCTGCGCGTGCCGTTCCTCTTCGTCGTGTCACTGTTCTATGGGTATTTTGTGACCGAAATCCGTACCGGTCGCAGTGAAGCGAACGATGCCAAACTCCGCGAACAAGCCAAGGGTGAGCTGCTAGCGGCGGTGAGTCATGATTTGCGCGGTCCCCTCGGGAACGCGGAGAATCTGATCGCATTGCTCCTCGAAAATGAAGCGCAGAAACCGGCGGACGCCCGGGTGCTCCTCTTGCGCGCTCAGGCGAACGTGCGGCACGTCAGCCTGCTGGTCACCAATCTCTTGCAGGCGGCCTGCATCGAGGCCGGTCAGCTGCAGCTGCAAACGGCCCCCGTCCAGCTCAACGACATCGTCGAGGACATGTTCAATATGGAGTCCGGGGCGGCTTCGCTGAAGCACGTGACGCTCCGCAAGGAAGTCGAACCTGAGCTTCCAATCATCGATGCGGACTTCATGCACATCGGGCGAATCGTTCAGAATCTCGTCGACAACGCCATCAAGTACACCAACGCCGGCGGCACGGCAGTCATCCGCACGGCGCACGATGCGGCGACGGTGAGTGTGAGTGTGGAGGACAGCGGCTCCGGGATGGACGAGGCGCAGTGCAAAGCGTTATTCGCCCCGTACCGGCGTGTGCATCTTGGCGGCCACACTCCGGGAATGGGGCTTGGCTTGCATCTCGTCAAGAAGCTGGCGGAAGCCCAGGGCGGTACGGTGAGCGTGCGCAGCACGCCGGGCGTGGGATCGACCTTTATCGTCTCGCTTCCGCGCCCCCCACGGCCAAGAGCTTCGACTCCAGTGACGAGACGCAAAGCCGCGGCGCAGTCCCCTTCGTCGATGCCGCCGCTGCAACACCCGCTGCCCAGCCCCCGAGCGGCCTGACGGCGCGGCTCTCTATTCAGAGCTTGTAGCGCTGCAACAACTGGCGCGCGATCACCAGCCGCTGGATTTCGTTGGTGCCTTCGCCGATGATCATCAGCGGCGCGTCGCGGTAGTAGCGCTCGACCGGGAACTCGTTGGTGTAGCCGTAGCCGCCGAGGATACGCATGGCTTCGATGGACACCTCGAGACAGGTCTCCGAGGCGAACAGCTTGGCCATGCCGGCTTCCAGGTCGCAACGCTCCCCGCGGTCTTTCTTCTCCGCGGCCTGATAGGTGAGCAGCCGCGCCGCCTCGATCTTGGTCGCCATGTCCGCCAGCTTGAGCTGGATCGCCTGGTGCTCGGCGATCGGCTTTCCGAAGGTCTCGCGTTGCTGGGCATACTTGATCGCTTGCGCAAAGGCCGCCTTGGCCACCCCCACGGCACGGGCGGCGATGTTGATCCGGCCCACTTCGAGTCCGTCCATTACGTGGGAGAACCCCTGGCCCTCCTTCCCGCCGATCAGGTTGGCCGCGGGCACCGCATAATCCTCGAAGTTGACCTCGCAGGTCTCGACGCCTTTGTAACCCAGCTTTTCCATGTCGCGGCCCACGGTTACGCCCGGCCCCTTCTCGCCGACGAACATGCTGATGCCGCGATACGGCGGATCCGCGTCTTTGTCGGTTTTGGCGGCAATGGCGTACAGCGTCCCGTAGCGCGCGTTGGTGATGAACATCTTGCTGCCGTTCAGGATATAGACGTCGCCCTGGCGCACCGCGGTGGTGCGGATGCGCTGGACATCACTGCCAGCATGCGGTTCGGTGAGACACAGCGCGCCGCGGTGCTCGCCGCGTGCCATGGCCGGGAGGTAGCGCTGCTTCTGGTCCTCCGTCCCGTGCATCCGCAACATGTACGCCAGCATGAGGTGGGTGTTGAGCACGCCACTCAGGCTCATCCAGCCGCGGCACAGTTCTTCCACCACCATGGCGTAGGTGGTGACGTCGAGCCCAAGCCCGCCGTACTCCGGTAGAATGGTGGCGCCAAACAGGCCCAGCTCTTTCATCCGTTCGACAAGCGCGTGTGGATACTCGTTGCGATGCTCCAGCTCACTGGCTACCGGCATTACCTCCCGCTCGACAAAACGTCTTACGGTGGCAACAACGTCTTCACGCACGTCACTGGGGGTGGTCACGGAGTTCCTCCCGTCGGCCATGTGGTTAACCATCTTTGTCGGGACTGATGCAACTTCTTCTGCGGTTTCATTCGCAGGATCGTCAGGAAGGCCTGGCGTCGTTCATGGGGCGCCGGCCGCCGAAGTTTGCGGGAAAATAGGGGGCAGAGGTCGGCACCCCACCCCCCTGTTGGTTACTGCTGCCAGGCGTTGGCCACCTCCGCCTGTCCGGCGTGCTCGGAGCGGGTTTCGACGGGACGGTTGAGTGCGTCGACAAACACGCAGCGTGGGACCCAGGCGCGGGCCTCCGCTTCCGTCATCGTGCTGAAACTGGCAATGATGACCAGGTCCCCCGCCCGCGCCTTGTGGGCCGCGGCACCGTTGATGCACACCACGCCAGAGCCGCGCTGGCCCGCCAGGGCATAGGTCTGGAAGCGCTCGCCGTTGGTGACGTTCCAGATGTCCACCTGCTGGTAAGGGATGATGTCGGCCCGTTCCAGTAACTCGGCGTCGATGGTGACGCTGCCTTCGTAGTGCAGGTCGGCGCCAGTGACGGTCGCGCGGTGAATCTTGCCTCGCAGCATGGTGCGCATGAATGCCTCCTCGCCGTCAGCTTTCAGCCTTCAGCTTTCGATCTCTCCAGAATGCAATTGTCGATCAACCGTGTCTTGCCGAGTTGCACGGCCAGCGCCAGAAGCGTCGGGGCACGCACCGCCGACGCGCCTTCCAGGGTTTCGGGATCGGCCAAGGTGGCGTATTCCAGGCGGGTGAGCGGCTCACCGGCGATCACCTGGCGTGCGGCGGCCACGATACGCAGGCCGTCGCTCTCGCCCCGCTCGACCAGTGCGCACGCCATCGCAAGGGCCTGCGACAGACAGCGCGCGGCCTGCCGCTCCGCCGTCGACAGGTAGGCGTTGCGGGAACTCATCGCCACGCCGTCCGGTTCGCGCACGATCGGTGCCCCGATGATCTCGATGTCGAGGTTCAGATCGGTCACCATGCGCCGGATCGCCACGAGTTGTTGGAAATCCTTGCGGCCGAACACCGCGACGTGCGGCTTCACAATGTGAAAGAGTTTCGCGACCACGGTTGTGACCCCGGTGAAGTGTGTCGGGCGTGAGGCGCCACACAGGCCGCGGGTGACCCGCTCGACGGTGACGGTGGTCTGAAAACCTTCGGGGTACATTGCGGCCGGTTCGGGGAGAAACAAGATGTCCGTCCCGGCCTCGGCGAGCAACCGCGTGTCACGTTCTACGTCACGCGGATAGCGGTCGAGGTCTTCGTTGGTGCCGAACTGGAGCCGGTTGACGAAAATGGAAGCAACGGTCACGTCGCTGTGCCGTTGCGCTTCGCGCACCAGGCTGAGGTGGCCGGCGTGCAGGTATCCCATGGTGGGAACGAAACCGATGCGCTGGTTGCGGCCGCGGGCCGAATCGGCCCACTGTTGCATGCGGCGGATGTCGGTGATGGTGTCCATGCTGGCGTATGGCGTAGAGCTTATGGCTTATGGCATGAGTTCAGGTTCATCTTCTGGCCGTAGGCAACAGGCCGTGCGCCATATGCGTGCCTCATCCTTCTGCCGCCGTCTTCTCTTCTCGCTGCACCGGCACCAGGGAGTGGAACGAATGCTCGTCGCTCGGGAAGGCGCCGGTCCTCACCTCGCGTGCATAGGTGCGCACGGCGTCACCGGCGGCCTGCCACAGGTTGGCGTAGCGTTTGGCAAACTTCGGGGCCAGGCGATCGCACAGACCGAGCACGTCGTGGAGCACCAGAATCTGCCCGTCGCAATGCGGCCCGGCACCGATACCGATGGTGGGGATGGTGAGTTGGTTGGTGATCTCGGCGGCGAGATCCAGCGGAATTCCCTCCAGCACGACAGCGAACGCGCCGGCTTCTTCCACCGCCAGGGCATCTGCGACCAGGCGCTCGCGTTGGCCCGGCCGCTCCCCACGGCGCCGCCCCTGCACTTTATGGCCGCCCATTCGGTGCACCGACTGGGGTGTGAGGCCAATGTGGCCCATCACTGGGATGTCGACACCGGCGATGGCGCGGATGGCGTCGGCCAGCGGCAGTCCGCCTTCCAGCTTGACGGCCTCCGCCGCCCCTTCCTTGATGAGCCGGCCGGCATTGGCGACCGCTTCAGTCACCGAGACCTGATACGAGAGGAACGGCATGTCGGCCACGAGCAAAGCCCGTTGTCGGGCGCGGGCAACCATGCGGCAGTGATAGACCATCTCATCCATGGTGACCGGAAGGGTCGTGTCCATGCCCTGTACCACCATGCCGAGCGAATCGCCCACGAGGATGACGTCGACGCCGGCTTGGTCGACGATTCGGCCGAACGGGAAGTCATACGCGGTCAGCGCCACGATGGGGTCGCCGCCACCCTTCCGCCTCAGTATGTCCGGCACTGTAACCTTGCGTTCCATAAAAAAGCCCTCCTGGGACCGAATCCCGGAGGGCCTGTGTAGCTGTTTCGAGACTGCCGATTCGGACTATCGTGCTGAGTCGACGCGTGTCGTCGCTCGGTCAAGTCGAATCGCGCAATCACGAACCCTGCATGGGCGGGGTAACCCCGCCCCTACAAAGGGCGCTCCGTCTCGGTCCGATTTCCCTGACTCTCGTCAGGGTCTATCTGGATCCAAGCGGTATATAATGCTGCACTCCATGCCCCATGTTCCTGATTTCGCGAACCAGGTCGGCCAAGTCCTCCGGGCGCGCCACAAAGTCGACGTCCGAACTATTGACCACCAACAGGGGCGTTTCCTCATAATAAAAGAAAAAGTTTCGATAAGCCTCCGCTATGCGTTCAACGTACTCTGGCGCCATGCGCCGCTCGTAATCGCGGTCGCGTTTGCGCAGCCGTTCCATGAGGACATCGCCTCGTGCTTGTAAATACACGACCAGATCGGGTTTTGGCAAGCGGGAATCGAGCAGGTTGAACAGCTGCCGATACAGCGCCAGTTCGTCCGGCTCCAAGGTTGCCTGGGCGAAGATCTGGTCCTTGGCGAAGAGGTAGTCCGAAACTGTATGTTGATTGAAGAGATCCTGTTGCGCCAGGGCACGCTGTTGCCGGTAGCGGCTGAGCAAAAAGAAGAGCTGGGTCTGGAAGGCGTACGTGCCGGGGTCTTCGTAGAACTTCCGTAGGAAGGGATTCTCCTCCACCTGTTCGAGGACGGCCCGCGCCTCAAATTCCTCGGCAAGCAGACGCGCCAGCGTCGTCTTGCCAACCCCAAGCGGCCCTTCCACGACAATGTAGCGGGCGCCTCTCACCAACACCCCCGTTTGCAGTCGGCGCTACGTAGCACAAAGGGGCAGCGGTCAGCAATCGGGTGGGACATCGGTGTGGGACATCGGGTGGGACATAACCCTAATCCGGCGCTAAGGGCGGGGCGGAGCCCAGACTGGAGCCGGCGTGCCCTCACGCCGTCCTTTGTTTGCCGTGGTCCCCGCACCGTCATTGCCGTGGGCCGGGGCGGGGCTCTGGGTGGCACCGGCGCGCGCATTGACTAAGTGCACGGCGATGATCCGTCCCACCGATGGCACGATCCTGGTCGGTGCCAAGGGCGTATCGGGGACGTTGCTGTGGGGCCTCAGCACGGGTACGGCGACCAACGCCTTCGGCAACGCGGGAACCTGCGTCGCGGGCAGTCCGCTGGTCGCGAAGAACTGCACGCTGGGAACGGGAGCCGTCGCGATCACGCGGCCGCCGCTGTGCACGCTGTACCTCAAGGACGGGAGCGGGACGTGCTCGGCGTTCATCAAGACCTGTATGCCCAGCAAGCAGCCGCGGTTCATCGACAACGGCGACGGCACGGTCTCGGACACCACGACGGGATTGATGTGGGAGAAAAAGACCACCGATGGCAGCGTGCACGACGTGACCAAGACGTTTACGTGGAGCACGGGCGACAACAACTGTGACGGGACCGCGAAGACGGCTTTCCTCGATCTGCTGAACGATGTGGCGGACAGCGGGGCACCTTGTTTTACGGGCTACTGCGACTGGCGGCTGCCCGACGAGGAGGGACAGAACACGCAGGGCGGCCCGACGGAGTTGGAGACGATTCTGGATGTTGGCCACCGACCGGTACCGACCGGTGGCTGACAGACCATACCCTCTACCTACCCTCCGCGCCGCTTGACAAAAGGTGGTCTACCTGTACGACAATGTGCTCTAGCGTAAGGAGGGGGCGGCTCGTGTGAATCGCGTTCAGCACCTTGAAGGACAGATCCGGCAGCGGCGGGCGAAGTACGCCACGCTGACGCTAACTGTCACTCTGCCCGACTTCCGCCGCGAACTCATCGAGCGGGCGTTTGGCCTGAAGGAGTGCTAGCTTCAGCTGAAATTACAGGCGCCTTCATTGATATCGATGGCTACAAAACGATTATTTCTTTACGTGTTTAAGGTAAGAATCGGTCTGTTGCTCACAGTACCTTGGCTCCTGTTTTTCGTCCCGTACGATTGGGACGAGGACTGGAGGATAGGCATTTGCATGGGGATTCAGATGGTGCTCGCGCCCATTTGGCTTCCTTTCATGTACGAGCATCGCAGGGATAATCGACCGAATCTTGGCATTCGACTGCCTGGCCAGCAGAAAAATCCTTTTCGCCCGCCACCGAGGGGACCCGGATTCATTTGGGTAGTAGCCGGGTCTAGCGTGATGTCGGCACTAGGACTCTACATGCTTTTCTCGCACCCCATTGGCGATTATCTCAGGCGGGCTCACGCGAATCGAGCGATGGCGGCAATTGGCGCAGACGTGTCGGATGAGCAGTATTTTGAAGCTCTTGTCGATTTCTATCAAAAGGTCTCCCCCGACGTTGAAAGGACATTTGGCATACGATGGTTATCCACAAATCATCTGTGGCTTGAAGTAGAGCGAGCCTCAGACGGCTTGTTCACGCTTCATCTTCACGGCGATGGCGATGACACTGTCAAGTGTCGCACGACCGGGCGCCTCAGTGGTGACGGCTTACCGAATCCTCACAACAACTTAGGAGCCTGTGCCAACGAGGAAGGCGCACTGCTAATGACTCTCGTTTTGGAACTTGCAAGCTCACGGGCAGACCGTGTCGACAAGATCCTTTACACCGCGCGTACGTCGTGGAGGGAGGTTGATCGCGTATTTGAAGCCTCGGTGAGACCCGGTGTGACTACGCGGCGCACAAGTCGGAGTACACTAGTGCTGGGCACTTCGTTAAGGCCAGCAAGACCGTTCTGCGCGACTCCTTCTCGGGTTTGAAATGCAACCTCGCTGATTGAACTCGTTGCGCCGATCGTAAGCCCGGTCGTTCTCGCGGGCCGCTGACGGAAACTGACCGGGTGTTTGTGTGTTCGCCCTGATTTTGCCGTGATTTCAATGGTATCCCAGAGGACGCCATGCGTCGGTGAATTCAAACGGGGCTGCTTAACCCGGTTTTGCGTTCCGTTGCTCCCCAGACCCCATGAAACAAGAATGTTTTCTTTATGGCAAAGTCCTTGCGAGGCGAAAGCCCCGGCCTTTGTTGCCCGGGTCGTCGTAGCCCCGGTAGGCAGAACGGCAGTTCGCCGCATCTGCGTTCCAATCCCCTCCCCGGAGTACCCGCCCTGGGCCCATGTCACTTCCTTTAGGATCCGTTACTTCATGTGAAGGATAATTCGTAAACCAGTCCTGACACCACTCTTGTATGTTTCCAATCATATCGTAAAGTCCAAATGGATTAGGTTGTTTCAAACCCACCGGATGTGGGCCAATCATACGGGCGGGGTGTTGCATTTCGTCCTTCCATTTTGAAAAATCAACCCCCCCTTTGTACTCCACCCCACTGTTTCCACAATACCATGCGATAGGGTCCAATTCAGGACCGTTGCGCCTGCCCTGAATCGTCAGGGGGGCCGGTGTACAACGTGGTGTCCGTCCCCGCCCTACAAGCATACTCCCATTCGGCTTCCGTTGGGAGACGGAAGCCACCGCCTGGAACTCTCGCGTTCAGTTGTTTAACAAAGGACTGGCAATCATCCCACGACACTCCCTCCACCGGGCAATCCGCTCCACAGTTTCTGAAACTGGAAGGATTATTCCTCATGACCGCCTGCCATTGCCCTTGGGTAACCAAGTATTTTCCAATCTGAAACTTCTTGGTTAAGGTCACATTATGCCTCGTTTCATTATCACTCCTCCCAGACTCGTCCGTTGGGGACCCCATCCAAAAACTCCCCCCGGTAACTCCACCATCTCCAACTTTCGCCCCCCTGGGAGACTCACGAAAGATGTCTCTCCTGCAGAGGGTGGTGTGGCAACCGCCAAAAGGGTGGAGGCACCATTTTCTGAAGGAGCCCCTTGGGTCGCCTTTGCCTTTTTCCCTTCTTGTTGATTGGTGACATCCGAAGCGAGCAGCAAGTCGCTCAATTGGAGGTTGAACCCCTCCTTGTCCGTCGGCACAAATTCCACATTTACGCTCTTGACCTTTTTCCCATCATTCGGGGAGCCCACTGCCGAGAGCCATCCAGCCATTAATTGACCTTCTGGCTTGGTGGCCTCCAATCGGAATTTACCATTGCCTGAATCTGGAATCCCTTCATTGTTGAAATGGATCGATTGCCCTTTGTCAAAATATAGGTTGGCCGTCCGAGCACCGCCTGTTCCCATGATTTCCAATAGCAGTACGCCGTCCGCGAATTGGTTTGAGATGGTTACGTTCCTGAGTAGAGTCTCACACCCTCCGTCCAGGCCGCGAGGACCACCATGTCAAACAAGAACAGGGACACGAAGTGTCGCCCTGTGCCTTCAATCTTCTGTACGTCTTGGTGGTAGAGGAGATAGTCGTCGAATACCAAGACCAGTGCGACGATCAGAAGGATCGTGTACTTTGTGAGCGACAAGGACCCGATACGTGTGATCGCGGTCCCTATAACCACGCCGTACAGCAGCTCCGTGAACGTAAACTTGACTGATTCCCTCTGGCCCATGTTTCTCCCTACCAAATGAGTGAGAGACAGGTGAGCGAACCGTCACCCTTCTCAAATTCAGAGATCCCCAGGCGATTAACATAAGCCTCGTGCTTTTCGGCGAATCCTTGCAGTCGCAGTGCTGTTCTTGGATAGCCATAGGGGATGAGTAAGTGATCGCGAATCCTCAGGCAGTTGGCAGAGCCAAGCTCGCTTGGCTCCGTGTAAATCACGTCTTCGACCTCGAAGCGGGTCATGTCGAACCAAGCCGGAACCGCGAGCAAAGTGCCGTTGCCGAGATGAGTGACTCCTGTTTTCAAGTGCAGGCAATTCCCTACTGGTATCTTGACGACACGGCGACCAAACCGGGCGAGGAACGCTTTCAGGGACTCGGCACCAGCCTCGTTTGTGCGCGCGGATAACCCGACGTAGGTAACGTCAGCGACATGCAGAACATCTCCCCCCTCCAGTGTCGCGTTGCTGGCGGGTCGCGAGATGGAGTGAGTGCGGCCCAAGACTGCCTCAACTGCAGCCTGTTCTCCCTCTCGATCCTGACACATGCGTGTGATTAGGGCGTGTTGACTCCAGACGACGGCTGCATCTTCAATGAACACGCAGTCGGGCAGGCTCTCATCGGGTTCAACGAAGGATACCGTCAAGCCGGCTGCCTCCAGGGCGCGGACGTACTCTTGGTGCTGCTCGTCCGCGCGTGGAGCAAACACGGTCCTGCCGTGGCGGGCGTAATAGCCGACGTAGGAACGAGGAACCCTCCGGACCAAGGCATGCGTCGGGCCGTCTACCATTGAAATCTCCTTCTGCGCGAGGCACTCTTCAGAATTATTCGCAGACGAATAGCCCGCGCATTGGGAAGCCAGGAAAATCGGTGTCGCCAAAGCCGGCTAACGTTTGAGTTGAGCGGCCTCGCGCGGCTTTTCGCGCGAGGTCCGCTCGGACGAGAGGTTGAACCCAACCGTCGCGGCCACCGCCGCTTAGTTCAACCGCACCTTGGAGAGGCGCTCGCGTTCAGCGTCCCAAACGACGCCGGCGTCTCGTCTCGCTCGGTCTCTCCAAACCGCTATAAGTTCAAGACACTGGACGACATCGAAAACGATTGGATCGCCGTCCCCGCCAATGGACGCTCCACTGCTCAATCAGTTGGGCCGAGACCCGAAGCTCAGGCCATCGAAATGTCACTCCGCCTTTGGCCAGGCGATCGGCGGCAAGGAGAACAACTCGAAGTATCGGTCCCACATGTCTGACAGATATGCCGAACAACGCCTTGCACTATTGAACCTGTCGTGTACCCCCGGCAATTCGAAGCTTCCATCCTTTGAGTACCGGCTCGCCCTTTTCGCTCTTTGCATCGTTCAGATTCAGATGACTGGTGAGATAGTATAGGCGCTGGATATCGTCTTT